>CAJXTO010000005.1 GCA_913061245.1 uncultured Oceanospirillales bacterium | reverse complement strand
GGTACTGGCCACCTGTTGGTCGGATTGACAATGTGTACGGCGACCGCAATCTTGTGTGTAGTTGCCCACCGCTGTCTGAATACACAGATACACCAACGGAAGCTGCATGACAGATCATAAAGCGCGCCCTAAAAGTGGCGATAAGATCATCAACGATGTCGGCGTGAAGGCCATTAAAAACGGCCAGAAACGTCGAACAGATGAACAAGCTCCACGTGGCGATAAGCCAAAGTGGTTGCGCTTTGTGAGCCCTGGCGGCCAAGGCTATCAAGACGTCAAAAAGATCGTACGAACACATCGTTTATCGACAGTCTGTGAAGAAGCGATGTGTCCTAACATTGGTGAATGCTGGAGCGCTGGTACTGCCACAATCATGCTGATGGGCTCAGTGTGCACGCGCGCATGTAAATTCTGTGCAGTTGATACCGGGAATCCAAAAGGATGGCTCGATCTTGAGGAGCCTGAAAATACAGCAGAGTCTGTCGCTTTGATGGGTCTTAAATATGTCGTTTTGACCAGTGTGAATCGCGATGATCTCGATGATGGTGGAGCCAATCATTTCGCAGCAACGGTTCGTGCGATTAAACAACGAAGCCCAGAGACAGCGGTTGAAGCACTCACACCTGATTTCCAAGGTGTCATGTCAGATGTGGAAACCCTAGTGGATTCCGGACTCGAAGTGTTCGCCCAGAATGTTGAAACAGTGAATCGCCTGACTCATCCGGTGCGCGACCCACGCGCAAGCTACGAACAAACCCTTGCTGTGCTCGCCCACGGAAAAAAACATCGTCCTGACGTCTTAACAAAAACAAGCCTCATGCTCGGCCTTGGTGAAACCGAAGACGAAATCAAGCAAGCAATGGATGACATGCGTGCGCACCATGTTGATATCGTAACCTTTGGACAATACCTAAGGCCGACCGTGAATCACTTACCAGTCGATCGATATGTTACACCTGAAGAATTCGATCTCTATCGCGAATGGGGGTTAGAGCGAGGATTCCTTGAAGTCGTCTCAGGCCCCATGGTTCGCTCAAGCTATCGGGCGGAACAAGCATTACTGAAAAATAACGCTGGCATCTCAAATGCAGCGCTTAAAGAGCGTGCAATTCCTATCAAACAACTATGAAACCGTTAGCGCTTGCCGTCTTCGTTGCAACCCTCGGTATCACTGGGTGCCAAAACCCGGTTAGGGATCCGATCGACTCAGTCGTACAGGTCGTCACCGATCCAAAGAAAGAAGTTCAAAAAGGAACACGTCAATATCCTTTTGCTCTCGCGCAATCAGGCGGTGATCTGACCCAATTCCCTGTAACGACTGCCTATCTCAACGGATTGATCCAACGCTTAGCAAAAACGGCGAATTCGCCCTTCCCATGGGAAATTCGACTCATTAACGATGGGTCGATCAATGCTTGGGCATTGCCTGGCGGGAAAATGGGTGTGAATTACGGTCTACTCAAAGCGGTCGAAACAGAAGCGGAATTGGTGTCGGTCTTAGGTCATGAAATGGCACACAGCATTGAGCTCCACGGCACTGGTCGCGAAACCTTTGGCGCTTTGGTTGGATTGGCCGCACAAGTCATTGAGATTGGCATCTCTGAACCTGGAACTAAGCCTGGATCAAATAAACTGATTGGCCTTGGTCAAAACATTTTAATGGGTCAGTACAGCCAATCGAATGAACTTGAAGCAGATCGTGTCGGCGTCGACCTGATGGTCCGCGCAGGATTTGATCCTCGTGGTGCAATTGGGATGCAAGAGAAACTCGCAAAGCTTGGATCAGGCGGAAATTCTGTTGCACAAAAACTACTCGGAACACACCCAATCAGTCGCGAGCGCTTGGCCGCAATCAAATCCGAAGTCAGTAAGTACCCACAGACTGGGCAGGCAACGAGTGACGATTTTGCTCGAGCACAAACAGAAATCAAACAATTAGAATCTGGCTTACAACTGGTCACTGAGGCCCGTAAGGCGGGTGCCGAAAAGCAATTTTCAAATGCCTTGAAGCTCACCGAACGCGCTCTCAAAATTCTTCCCAATGAACACAGCGTCTGGCGTCTTCAAGCTGAATTACTAGTCGCTAATAAGGAACCGCGACAAGCGATTCAATCAGCACTCAAGGTTCGCGACTTGAACCCAAGTGATCCGATTTCCGAATTGTTACTCGGTTATTGCTACGACGCAGCAGGCGATAAAGCGAATGGTGATTTGGCTCGCTCACGAGCCAAACGACTGGTGAAATAAAAAAGCGGATCATTGATCCGCTTTTTTAGTTAAGACTCAGAAGTCTCGGGCTCTTCATCGAGCTCAAGCCACATGGCATTAAGAATGCCAAATGTACTTGCTAGACCGACACCAAGAATCCACGCGAAATACCACATATCGCCTCCTTAATAGACCGTGTGCTGATTATCTTCGACATACTCTTCAGTCACGCGACCAAACAGCACTTTAAATACCCATGCGGTGTAAGCCAGGATCAATGGCATGAAGATGAGCGTCGCGATCAACATAATGAACAGCGTAAGCTCACTTGATGACGCATCCCAGACAGTCAGACTCTGCGATGGATCTTTAGAACTTGGCAGGATGAATGGGAACATCGATAAACCAACCGTTGTAATGATTCCACCAATCGATAATTTCGATCCAACGAATGCGACCCATTCGATCCGCATTAACATCGCAAACCAAGCAACAACGAGCCCAGCTAAACCGACAAGTGGTGCAATCCAAAAGAGTGGGTAGGTATCAAAATTTGAACCCCAACCACCTGTCACAATCGAGACTTCTTTCAATAATGGATTACTTGGCCCGTCAGTCACCACTTCACTCGTAATCACAAATCCAGGTAGCCAGAGATGAACAACAACACCGAGAAGTACAAACACCACTCCAACCAATGGAATAGTCCACATCGCGATCATGTTCGCCCGCGCTTGAACTTGCCCACTGGCTTTCAAGCTCAACCAAAGCGCACCGTGTGTCGAGAGCATCAAGACACTCAGCACACCAGTCACCAACGCAAATGGATTCAATAATCCAAAGAGGTTTCCATCATAGAATGGACGCAGTGTGTCATCGAAATAGAACGGAACACCCAACAAGACGTTGCCAACAGCTACACCGAAAATAAGCGCAGGGACTAATCCGCCAATAAACAGTGCTAGATCCCACATTGCACGCCATTGAGTGCATTCTCGCTTCGAACGGAATTTAAATGCCACTGGTCGCAAGATGAGAGCCACCAGTGCAATAAACATGGCGAAATAGAACCCTGAGAATGACACTGCATACAGTGCAGGCCAGGCCGCAAAAATCGCACCGCCACCCAAGATTAACCAGACTTGGTTTCCTTCCCAAACAGGGCCGATTGTATTGATCGCAACTCGCTTTTCAGTTTCTGTCTTTGCGACAAAGGGAAGCAATGAGGCGACGCCCATATCGAATCCATCTGTGACCGCAAATCCAATCAGAAGAACACCGAGAAGCGCCCACCAAATCACCCGTAATACTGTGTAATCAAGAAATTCCATGGTGTACTCCTTTACTTCGCAAATACTGGTTGAACAAGTTCGGGATGCTGAACATCCTGATTCCCACCAGTACCACTGTGATCATGGGCATAAGGCCCTTCCAATACGGTCTTACGCAATAAGCCAATCTCGATGACGAATAAAGTCGAGTAAATCAGTACAAACCCAACCAAGGTTGTGAGCACCTCGTAGTAATCGAGACTTGAAACCGCCAAGAATGTTGGTAACACAGAATCAATCACCCAAGGTTGGCGACCGAATTCAGCAACAAACCAACCAAGCTCAGCTGCAATCCATGGTAATGGGATCGCGAACAAACAGAGCTTCAAAAATAGAGGGTTTTTGGTGTGTTCACGACGCGCTGTTAACCAGAATGCATAAGCGAACATCGCGATAAACAAAAATCCAAGACCAACCATTAAACGGAAGCTATAAAACAATGGAGCAACTGGTGGAACCGTACTCCACGCAGCCTGGCTAATGTGTTCTTCGGTCGCATCACGTGGATCTTCCACAAACTGCTTTAACAACAATCCGAACCCTAAATCATCCTTAAATGCGTCAAAGCGTAATTTTGCTTCTGTATTGGATGGATCTTCTTTGATGGTTTGAAGAGCATCGTAGGCTGCGACACCAGTTTTCACCCGAGCTTTGGCATGCTCAACCAAATCCAAAATTCCAGGAACTTCTTCGGTCACACTGCGTGTAGCGATCAAGCCCAAAACATAGGGAATATGAACTGCATAATCGACTCGATTGGTATCAGGATTCGGCACCCCGATGACAGTAAAGCTTGCTGGTGCTTCTTCTGTTTCATACATGCCTTCCATTGCCGCAAGCTTCATCTTTTGGTTTTCACCAACGGAATATCCAGATTCATCACCTAAAACAACAACCGAAAGCGCCGCCGCCAAACCAAAACTTGCTGCAACCGTCATTGACCGTTTCGCAAACTCAACGTCTCGATTCTTCAGCAAGTAAAATGCGCTGACGCCCAGTACAAACATCGCACCAGTCACATAACCCGCAGAGACAGTGTGAACAAACTTCGACTGCGCAACTGGGTTAAATATCACTGCAGCGAAATCCGTCACTTCCATGCGCATGGTCAATGGATTGAATTCAGAACCAACAGGGAAGTTCATCCAACCGTTTGCAACCAAAATCCACAATGCGGAAAAGTTCGAACCAATCGCGACGAGCCATGTCACCACAAGGTGTTGGACACGAGTGAGTTTATCCCAGCCAAAGAAGAACAATCCGATGAAGGTGGCTTCTAGGAAAAAGGCCATCAATCCTTCAATCGCAAGAGGCGCTCCGAAAATATCACCGACATAATGGCTGTAATAAGACCAGTTCATACCGAACTGAAATTCCATCACGATGCCGGTCGCAACACCAACGGCGAAGTTAATACCGAATAGTTTCCCCCAAAAAATTGTCATGTCACGCCAAACCTGACGACCGGTCATGACATACACACTTTCCATGATCGCTATCAAAAACGACAATCCAAGTGTGAGCGGAACAAACAAGAAGTGATACATTGCTGTCATTGCAAACTGCAAACGCGACAGATCAACTAAACCTGAATCAATCATGGATACATCCTTCCCTAGAGATTTGCGCTAAGCTTACGCGCTTTATTTGACAACGAGACGACACCTCAACCCCAATGGCTGACTTGGATCAAACAATTGACAGAATTGCTGCCGAAAACCGGCAAAATCGGCACCAAGATCTCGCTTTAGGAACAGCCGAGGCGGGTTTTGCGATTGCACTTGCGATATGGATCGCAGTTATTTTCTCACCGCCTGTCTCAGCACCTGAAACATCAGCGATCGTCGTTTTGTTGATTTTAGTCCTCGCACGCCGGGTGGCATCTGACTGGTGGTTTCAGCGCTCTGAGCGTCTCGGACAAGAGAGCTTAACGGACTACCGCTCAAGCTTTTCTAAGGCAGTCATCCAACGACTCCCTTCGGAATCATCAGGCGCCATTGGAGCTCTTGCAATCGAAGGAACTGAACCCGTTGCTGCGCGGCTCGGTCGATATCCGACATTACGTGCGCTCGCACTGATTCAGCCGATTCTGGTCTTGGTTGTCATGGGCTACATTCACTGGCCAATCGCGTTGGGCATCGTCATCACAACACCGCTCATTCCCCTGCTGATGGCACTGATCGGCATCGGCGCAAAATCAGCAAGCCAAAAACAAGTCGACGCACTGACTCGATTGGGTGCGCATTATCTCGATCGAATTCGAGGGCTCGAAACACTGTGGATGCTCGGCGGAGCTCGCAATGTTGGCGCTGAAATTGAAGAAAAGGCTGACCAATTAAGACGCTCAACCATGGGTGTTTTGAAATTGGCCTTCTTAACCTCAGCGGTCCTTGAGTTCTTCAGTTCACTTGCCATCGCAATGATCGCTGTCTACATCGGCTTATCTCTATTAAATCTCATTACGCCACTGTTCGGATTAGCTTTATCGCCTCTCGAAGGCCTCTGCTTATTGGTTCTCGCACCAGAATTTTATAATCCCATTCGACGACTTATGGCTGCTTGGCATGATGCATCTGAAGCGAAAAGTGCCGATGAAAAAGTGAAAGCGATGCTCGGTACGCAATGGCAAATACCGGAAGAACATGAAGTAGAAAATAGCCCGTCATCCGCATTGCTCTCGCTTCAGAACTATTCGGTCGGATTCGATCCTGATTCTCCGCTGATACAACCGGTTGATCTCGCAATTCAGGCAGGTGATTTATGCATCATTTTCGGACCCTCAGGCTCGGGTAAAAGCCAGTTTCTAGGGAGCCTACTTAATGGGAATGCACGACTCTCGGGTTCCATCCATATGGATGGGCAAACAATTCGATCGCTGACAGATCAACGCCAACACATCGCATGGATGGGCCAATCACAGTGGTTTGATGAGGGCAGTATTCGTCACGCCTTAAGTTATGGACAACCAACTGCTGAGGATCATCACTATCTGAATGTTCTCGATCAGGTTGGCCTCCTAGAGCAGCTCGGACAGAAGCCTTTAGATCGGGAGCTCGGACCGAGAGGCGCAGGTCTTTCTGGAGGACAATTAAGGCGATTAGGACTTGCTCGAGCCCTACTCAGACAACCCCAACTTTTGATTCTCGATGAGCCAACAGCACATCTTGATGCTGACTCGGCTGACCAGTTAGCCCAATTAATCCGTGATCTTAAAACCACATGTTTACTGGTGACTCACGACAGTCGATTTGAAAATGAGACCCTCGTTTACGATCTGAAAAATCGTTCATTGGAGCGACGATCATGACATTACGAGGTCTTATCAAACACCTGAATGTGAAAATGACTCCGCTCATTTTAGCGATCGTTCTAACGATCATTATGACCTTATCATCACTTGGACTATTAGCCTTGTCAGGCTGGTTCTTAAGTGCGGCATCGATCGCAGGGCTGGCGGCCTTGAGTGGTGCCTTCGGGTTCAACATCTTACAACCATCATCCATGATTCGAGGCCTTGCCGTCAGTCGCACGCTATCGCGATATGTGGAACGCTTATTAAGTCATGATGCAACATTGCGCGTTGTCGTGAAGTTAAGGCGTTTCATTTTTGACGGTCTTTTAAATGGCATTGGACACCGGCCAAGCAATGACCAAGAGGCGCTCGACCGATTAGTACAAGACGCCTCAGTGGTTGAAGGTGCATTATTGAGAACCCTTCTCCCCCTCGTTGGCGCCGTCATCGCAGGATTATTCGTTCCGCTCTTGGCAGCGATCGTTGCACCCTCAGCTATCATCCCTGCATTGATTCCACTCGTGGTATTCATCGGCACCTTACTGATACGTCGCCCAGGTTATCGAGCGCTTGCCGAACAGATTGATGTTCAGTCACGCAGAGCGAGAAACCGCGCGATCGCGCTGGCTGATGGCCGCTATGAACTACAGCTGGCATTTGACGATAACGAGTTAAGTGAGCTCACTCGCGATGCGTACAAACCACTTGCCGATCTGCGACTTGCCAAGGTCTCTAGAGAGCTGACAGACAAAGTTTGCATGGGTGTAGCGCATGCTGTTTCTCTTGTTTGGATCGCAACCTTACCCATTGATCTTCCGATATTAGTCGCATTACTCATCAGCTCACTTGGTGTCGGTGAATTATTAATTCCTGGTATTTTGGTGTCATTCGAGTCACGTCGCGTTGAACTGTCACTTGCACGCTTACCAAACACTCAAAACACCAAAGGATCTCAATCGCACGCTGATGAGCTCAAGATATCGAACCTACAATTCAGCCCAACGCCCGACTCAGACCCGCTTTGCACCCCTCTGAGTTTCCAATTAATTCATGGAAACCATGTGCGTTTAACCGGGCCATCTGGCATTGGCAAAACAACCTGTCTAAAAACAATTGTTGGGCTTCTCCCAGCACATTCAGGTTCAGTGACAAAGCCTGATACTGTTGGATTAGTTGAACAAACACCCTGGTTACCTTCAGATGTCCTCTGGCGATCGCTCACACTCGGACTGCCAAAGCAGCCGAATGAATCAGAGTTCTGGCGAGCTCTTCAACTGGTTGAACTCGATGAATGGGTGAACAATTTACCCAATCAAGAACGGACTTGGATTGGGACAGATGGTGTGATGCCATCTGGGGGACAATGGCGACGTCTTGCAATTGCGCGCTTGATTCTCCAAAAACCACAACTGGCTCTGCTTGATGAGCCAACTGAAGGCCTTGAAGAGGAACTCGCTTTCCGATTGATGGAGCGTCTCGTTGAAGAGTTCAAAGATGGAATACTGATTGTTGTCTCTCACCGAGATGAAGCAACACGCTTCATCCCAGAAGAGATTCGACTCACGCCTTAAACGAGACGGATTTCCAAGTCTTTTAAGCCGTCAATTTTGCCATGAAGATGATCCCCTCGAACCACAGCGCCGACGCCTGAAGGTGTTCCTGTGAATACCAAATCGCCAGCCTTGAGCTCCTGCAATGTTGAGAGAAAGGCGATCAACTCCACCGTGTTGTAGGCCATCTGATTGATGTCGCCTGCTTGACGCTCTTGGCCATTCACATCAAGTGTAATCGACGCATTCTCCATCAAACCAGTTTCTGACTTTGGAGTCACAACACCCATGACTCCAGCGTCATCGAAGTTTTTCGCAATTTCCCAAGGGCGGCCTTTGTCTTTGGCTTCTGCCTGACGATCGCGACGCGTAAAATCGAGTCCCACCGCGTAGCCAAAGATAATTGCTTCTGCTTCTTTAAGGCTTAGATTACGACCACCCTCACCGAGTACTGCAACTAACTCCACTTCGTGATGTAAATCTTGCGTATGACTTGGATACCGAACATCCGGTCCAAATGTCAGCGCATCGAAGCTCTTCTGAAAGTGAAAAGGTGCCTTTCGATCAACCTCACCTCCCATTTCTTTTGCATGCTCTTCATAGTTCTTAGCGATACAAAAGATGCGATTGACTGGGAGGCGACGACTATCTGTTGTTAAAAATTCTGGATGTGTTGGGGAATTCCAATTCATAGGGATCACGAAACCTCGTATAATTTTTGTATGAGCGTTTACCAAACCATTAAAACCTTCGACAACTATCCATGCAGTCATCGACAGTGGCGGCATCAAGGTCATTGTAAATTCATTCACGGCTACTCACGTAGCTTTAAAATGACTTTTGGTTGCACAGAATTAACTGAATCTGGGTTCGGTGTCGATTTTGGTGAATTTTCAGACATTAAAGCTTGGCTCTCACATTGGTTCGATCACACAACACTCATCAATGAAGATGATCCAGAACTCCAGTTGTTCAAAGAGCTCCATGACAAAGAAATCTTGGACTTACGTGTGTTACCAAACGTCAGCATGGAACGAACCGCCGAGTTCGTCTTTGACTATGTTGATACTTGGATACGCAAACAAACCAACAACCGATCGTTCTTAATTGAAGTTGAATGCAGAGAAAATAGTAAGAATGCGGGTATTTATCGACCCAACGTTTGATTGAGATGGCCATAGAGGCTCATACACAAAGCACCCACTCCACCGATCACGGCAAGCATGATCAAAAATGCATTCCACCCAAATAGCTCATATACGTAACCCATGAGCCAGGCACCGAGTGCACCTCCCGCGTAATAACACGACACATAGAGACCATTAACGACACCTCCAAGTGAACGCGCGTTATGGTTCACTTCAGAGGCCGCTAACGTATGAATCACAAACATCCCGAGGCACATGACAAAGACTTGCGCGATCAGCATCCAGACATCACCCAATGACAACACCAGTGATCCAATCATCACAACAAACCCGATCATCGCTACCCGAATCGGTCCACCGAAGCGCTTGGCGAGCCAACCAGCCGTTAACGCTGAGACGATCCCGATGCTATATCCGAGATAACTCTGACCAATCAAACCAGTCGAGGCATTGGGGTCGACCTCATTTATCCGAAACGGTAAATAATTCAGGTAGCCAGCGAATACCCAAAACATACAGAGAACCGACAAATAAATGAGGGCATTTCCGCGACTTGTCATTGCTTGTTTAATCAGCGCTGCATCAGGCTTGATCAAATTCAAAGGTTTCGGTGTCGCACGCCTCCAAGGAGTCAATGTGACCAACACCAAAAGAACGGCCCACATCGAAGCGACCCATTCCCATTCGATCACTGCGGCCAATTGACCCGACACAACACGCCCTGCCATACCGCCAAAAATCGTCGACGAGATATAGAGCGCCATCACACGCGACAATTCGGCACCCTCTCGACCAGACGCCAAATAGGCCATTGTTGCAGTCATGATCGCTGGAAGTAGCGCACCTTGGATGAGCCTAAGAATCAACATACCTTCGTAAGAATGCACAAACCCAGACCAAGCCATGGCGATCGCCAAGAGCGGTAAAGCCCATTTGAGAATTGTCAGTGCACTGAGCTGTTTTAGGAAAATGCCATAACTGAGTGGAGCGATTGCCAAAGGGATCAAAGTCACCGACACCAAGAGGCCCGCCTCAGGTTTTGAAACCATAAAGCGTTCAGCAAGTTCTGAAAGCATTGGTTGCGGGGCATACAGTACGCAGAAACAAATCATGATGGAGAGATATAAAAATATCTCTCCTTGATGGCTTGTTGATTGTTTTGTGGTCACTTCAGAAATGTCTGCCTGAGTTCATGAAAGCGCCTGACACCGCGCTCGAAACCGCGTATTAAAGCAATTGGAACTTCCTGTGTCTCGCACAAATCGCGATAGAGGCGACCCGCTAACATCGGCGTCACGCTTTCGTGGAATACATGTTTTCTCCGAGGCTCGACAGATAACATTTGACCAAAGCGACCAGAATCGAGATAAATCAACGTCATAGAACGATCAGCGAGCCATTCTCGATCTGTCATCCATCCTGTGAGAAATTCATCCAGTCCGACAATGCCCGGAGACCGTTCCCCACGACGCATGGCAAATTGCCCACGCAGCACGATATAGATATCAGGAAAATCATCTTCGGCGATGAGTGTTTCACCGGGACTCAAGGTCTTAATCACAGCATTATCAAGCCAATGCCGATATTCTTGCTCAGTCAGTGCTCCGAGGAAAAGTTGCTGCTCAATCACGCGCAATCTCCCAATGAATCGAAGCATGGCCTTTCAATAGCTCATTTCGATCAACGACAAATCGCGTGCCTGAACGCTCAACCAAACTGTGAATGACATGCGCTCGCGAAGATTGATCAAGGCCCATTAACCAATGATCGAGCCACATCAATTGACCTTTTCTCGATAACGCTCTCGCCAGTTTCAGGCGATTCATGCCATGCGGACCCGCCATCGATTGCAAAGCTCCTAAAGGTGCATTTAAACGATCATGGAGTAATTCAATCCAATGATTCGCTGACAATGCCTGGAGATGCATCTCGAGCGTTGAGGGCTCGATGCCCTGCTCAATGAATAGCCATTCCCCAACAGTTGAAACTTCAGAATCCCTCGGGTGATCCAACATGATCACTGAATATGCCAACACTCGCGGGTCTAAACGCGCCACATCCATCCCGCCGACGCGTACAACACCTCGCTCTGGGGAAACCTGACGAAGTAATAAATGCTTAAGAGTTGAAAGACCCGCACCTTCGGCGGCAGTAATTCGGACCAAACTGTCATCAGGACAATGGAAATTCATTTGATCAAATAGCGGCGCCTCGCCTGCATGGCGTCGAAATACCACCCCTTCGTATTGCACCTCACCACTTAGTGCTAGTGGTCGTATTGTTTTGCGACCGCCTTGCTCGGCTGGTGAATCAAGACTGACTGGCATCGCCGCACGCAAGCGCTCAAGCAAAAGGAGAGCGGCAAGGGACAGTCCCGTTAACACCACAGGTCTTGTGTCGTCAGTCGATGCGATCGCTGGAATCACTAAACTTGCTGCAATCACGGAGCGGCTGAAACGGCTGTATTCAGCGACTAATTCAATCCGCGCGACAACCCACTGACGGGCCTGATCCCAAACTTCGATAACGCGCCCTCTGACCGATGGAACGCCATCACGCGCCAATCGAAGTGAAAGCCAGCGCATCGGTTGATCAATTGAAGGAAGATCTGGCAGTAATCGTTGCACATACACCCAGTATGCCCCGCCAATCAAACAACCCGAAAAAATCAGTGATATCGCAAGTATCGGAGCTTCGAACAAAAGAATCAGCGTTGTCATTGCCAGTGCTGCCGCTAAACCAACCGGCAAGACATCTCGAAACTGTTGAGCAAATATGTGAATTACCCAGATGGTCAGCGCGATGATTCCTAACGCACCAAGAGCGACTGCTGAATAGTGATAACTTAAGGAAAAGCCTGGAGCCTCAAAGGCGACTAATGCACAGAGCCAACTCACAATGGCAACAATTGACAGTACCGATGTAATAACCAAAACCACCAGTGCTCGACGTTCTTCAGGAATCGAATCCTGTTCTAAAATGGTTCGTGGGACGTGGTCGGCTATCAGCGGTGTAACAACATCTGGCGACATTGGCTGATTGAGTTTAATTGCTTGGTCCAATGACTCGCCAAACCAAGATCGGAATGTGGGCTGAGCTAACTTCACACTCCAGTCGACCAGACCATCATCTATTCCTGCGGCAGACATCATCTGACGGATCGGTTGAATCAGCTGATTACGGCCTAAATCACCAAGTCTTGGAATTAAGCTTAACGGTAATCGGCTTTCAAATGAGATGGCGGTTTCCGCGATCAGCTGAACGCGCAGATAGTCTGATTCAGGCACCAAAAACCAGCCGGATTCAGGGACTGGCATAGTACCTATTTCGTCGCCAGCAATCAGAAATCGCAGTCTGGCCTGACCCTCTTTCACTTGCCATAAGCGATCTCTGGCGAGACCAGCAGATACCTTACCGGCTTCGAGCTTAAAAATTTGTGGTTCAGTCGAGCTCAATGACATCCCCTTCCCACAAATCAGACACGCTGGAGAAAACGAAAATTCGGCAGTTGGCTGAGCCCAATCTGTTTAAGAGCTCCATCTGCCGGTCGGCAGATAACGGCGCCAAAGCGTCCACCATGATTAAAGTATCTGCGCCTTGCGCAAGCGCTCGAGCCACAGATAATGCAGCCGCCTCTGATGAAGAAAGACCCTGATTATCAGGACCAATACGGTAATTCAGTGATCCGCCAAACCGCTCTCTCCAATGATCAAAGCCGATCAAGTCCATCAGATTACCGAAATGATATTCACCGACTTCGCTCGCATCCCAAGCAAAGTTACTGCGTAATGTCCCCGGTAAAAACTCCGACTCAGGCCCCAATACCGTAATCGGCTCACCTTCGCGAACCAGTTCCTCGCTCGCTCTCAATAGCATCTCAGGAACTTGAGTACGTAATACGTGTACGCCAGGACCTTTAATATTCAGCAAATCACGGAGCTCACTCATCATTTTTTTTGGCTCACGTTCGGTTCGCACACGTGGGTTATGGGTTAGTGCTCGAGCCTGCTTAAAATGGCGTGTCGGCATGAGATCAAGAAACAAAAAACCAAGTCCGACCACCCAGATTGATGCGGATAAATGCAGAACACTATCCAGTAACAACATTCCAAACATGGTACTGATCGCGAGAATGCGACCACCAACATCTCTCGAGAGACGCGGAATCCAGTCCGGAGCCATTGCGTCTAACGCAGCCTCTAGATCATTCCACTGAGACCTATGGATGAGCGTGATCGACGTGTAGGTTGTGGATGCAAGAATGAGAGCGGTTAATATCCAAAGTGGCGTCAATGAGGCATCACTGACCTGACCAAGGATACTGACCAACATCACGAGTAACAGTCGCGCAAGAACAACCAAAGTGAGTGCGAACCATTGAACCGTAAGGGCATAATCAGGACTGTCTGGCTCAAGGACGTAACCACCGACAGCAAATGCTTTGCGCCACCGCGTCACATGTATTTTTGAATCACCATCAACACTCATCACCCAATCGAAGAATTGGTAGCGCACGCGTTGAAGTAACCCTGTTTCGTCAACAAAGACAGAGCCTGCGACTGGAGGTTTGAGTCGGCGTTCTTTGACTTGATAGCCGAGTGTTCCAGCTTCATCAGCGACAGCTTCAAAAGTCGCTCCTGTCGCAATCAAACCATCAAGAATTGCAGTCATGGGTTCAGGCTACGCCCCAAAAGCTCCAAAAGACGAATACGCCCACTAATTACAGTGACGTCGCAATGCTCACCGGGTGCTGGGATATTGGCTCCTGATTCAGTGACAACCTGCTGTAATCGCACACCATCGTTAAAGAGGCGTTCAGCCAATAGACGACTACCGACCCAATCACGAATATCTTGCACCGACAAAATATCGCCAGAATCTGTGAAGACCTGTCCTGAGAGCGTCACTCCCTGGCAGGTGACATCGACACGTTCACCAAGTACCCGAGGCTGGATTGACGACGGAACAAATAAGGCCACCTCTGCGCGCGCGGTGTTTCCGAGGCCACGGTGGGAAGTCACAACACCCAGCGCTGTTTCTGTATCAGCGACCCGGACCGCCCACAAGCTAATCGCCCAAATCACAATCAAGAGCGCGACAAATGGCCACAGCCACCACATGCGACGAGGTAATCCCAAGCTATCTGTCGCCGATTGGCGCATCTCTTCAGCCACTTAAATTCCTCATAAAGTGGTCTCTAACTGACTTACAACATACCGGAATTTCAAACGAGCCGCTTCCACATCAGCAAGCCCTTGAGCATCAGGTTGTGCAAGTCTCGTCTCAGCAGACATCGCAACAGCAATTGCGACACTCCAGGTTGATTTGTGCTGTCGAGTCAATGGAAGCTCGAGCGCCCAAACAGGGGTATTCACACTCCAAAGTGCTCCCTGATCGACTTCCAAGTACCACTCAGATATTCCAAGTAATGCGCCACTCCCTCGCACATGACTTCGGCATTCGAGCTGCCCATCAAGAATCAACGTAGGCTTTGGGAAATGGACGTCAATTCCCGGGTCCAAATAGACACCCTGACCGTGATCAACGATCCATTTCAAATCTTGATTTTCAAGATGTGCAATCCAGGGGTTCATGGGGTCACCAGCGAAGGCAAAGCAAATGGATCAACGTAGTTAAGTTCATCCATCTCTGCGTCTTCTTATGCCTGTGGACGCATTGCCGGAAAGAGAATCACATCACGAATCGAGTGTTGCTCAGCCAAGAACATCACCAATCGATCAATGCCAATTCCTTCACCGGCAGTCGGTGGCAAACCGTATTCTAAAGCTCTGACATAGTCATCATCGTAGAACATCGCTTCATCGTCGCCATCGGCCTTTTGCTCAACTTGCTCACGGAATCGTTGTGCTTGATCTTCAGCGTCATTGAGCTCGCTAAAACCATTAGCCAATTCGCGTCCACCAATGAAAAACTCAAATCGATCCGTCACAAATGGATTTTCGTCATTACGACGCGCCAGAGGACTCACTTCAGCCGGATATTCAGTAATGAACGTCGGATGCATCAACTGTTCTTCGGCAACCGCCTCGAAGATTTCAATTTGAACCTTCCCGAGACCCCAAGATGACTCAACCTTAAGACCTAATGACTTTGCGAGGGTTGTTGCTTGCGAAAGATCATCCAAAATAGCATCAGTCGCTTGGTCGCAATACTTCAAGATTGCTTCTTTGACAGTCAGCGTATGGAAGGGTTCTTTCAAATCGACCTGCGAACCATCTTCGAGTGTGAACACCGTTTTGCCACATACGTTCTCTGCAACCTCACGAAGCAGTACCTCAGTTGTTTCGATCAAGTCACGGTAGTCCGCATAAGCCCAATAGAATTCAAGCATGGTGAATTCTGGGTTATGCCGCGTGGACAATCCTTCATTTCGGAAGTTACGGTTAATCTCGAACACACGCTCAAATCCACCAACAACCAAGCGCTTCAAAAACAACTCGGGTGCAATTCGGAGATACATCTCGATATCGAGCGCGTTGTGATGGGTAACGAAAGGACGCGCGGTCGCTCCACCTGGAATGACCTGAAGCATTGGAGTTTCTACTTCTAAGAAATCACGTGACTCAAAGAAGTGACGAATCGCTGCGATGACTTTCGAGCGCATGGTAAATACTTTACGCGTTTCATCATTCGTCATGAGATCCACGTAGCGCTGACGATAACGCTGTTCTGTATCAGTCAACCCTTTGTGCTTGTCTGGAAGTGGACGCAATGACTTTGTAAGCAACCGAATCTCGGTCAGATGAACTGACAACTCACCCGTATTGGTTTTAAACAGTGTGCCACGGCCACCAATAATATCGCCCAAATCCCAGGTTTTAAAATCGTCATAGACTCCGTCAGGTAGATCCGCTTTTCTTGCATACAGCTGAATACGACCACTCACATCCTGAATAGTTAAAAAGCTCGCTTTCCCCATGATTCGACGCAACATAATGCGGCCACAAACAGCGACTTCGATTCCTTTTTCAGCCAATGCTTCTTTTTCATCCGCACCATGCGCGTTTACGAGATCAAGCGCTAAATGACTCCGTCTGAAATCGTTAGGAAAGGTTGGTCCCTCAGCATCACGAATCAGGGACAGCTTTTTCTGTCTCTCAGCAATGAGTTGATTTTCATCGACTTCGATTTCTGGAGTGTTGTGATCAGTCATTACAGTCCCTGCTTTAAACTTGCTTCAATAAAAGGATCGAGGGCGCCGTCTAATACGGACTGCGTATTGGAGGTCTCAACGCCGGTTCTCAAATCTTTGATTCGACTTGAATCCAAAACATAAGAACGAATTTGGCTACCCCAGCCAATATCCGCTTTTGAATCTTCAAGTGCTTGTGCTTCAGCACGACGCGCGTCCATCTCCCGTTCGTACAACTTAGCGCGGAGCTGTTTCATCGCGAAGTCTTTGTTCTGATGTTGCGAACGCTGACTTTGGCATTGCACGACAACACCACTCGGTTCGTGGGTAATTCGGACAGCTGAATCCGTCCGGTTAACGTGCTGACCACCGGCCCCTGAAGCGCGGTAGGTGTCGATACGAAGATCCGACGGATCGATGTCAATTTCCACGTTATCGTCAATCTCAGGTGAGACAAATACTGAGGAGAATGACGTATGACGTCGGGCCCCAGAGTCAAAAGGACTCTTACGTACTAACCGGTGAACACCTGTCTCTGTTCGTAACCAGCCATAGGCATATTCGCCTTGCACGTGGATCGTGGCGCTTTTAATCCCGGCAACCTCGCCCTCTGAGACTTCGACAACCTCAACCTTGAACCCTTTTTTCTCAGACCAGCGTAGATACATACGGAGTAACATATTGGCCCAATCCTGTGCCTCAGTTCCGCCAGAACCGGCCTGTATATCCAGATAGCAATTATTACCGTCCGCTTCGCCAGAGAACATCCGACGAAATTCAAGACCAGCAACTAGAGTCTCTAAACGCTCGAGTTCCTCATCCACCTCAGCGAGACCGTCCTCGTCGTCCTCTTCGAGCAACATGTCCGTTAATTCTTTCTGATCAGAGAGGCTTTGATCTAACTCGTCAATTGTTTCAACAACAGCTTCCAAGCTTGCGCGCTCGCGCCCGAGTGCTTGCGCTTTCGATGGATCATTCCAGACGTTTGGGTCTTCAAGCTCTAAATTGACTTCGTCAAGTCGTTCGCGTTTGGCAGTGTAGTCAAAGATACCCCCTCAGCACGTCAGTACGCGCTTTGAGGTCTGCCATCATTGCATTACGGGCATTTATTTCCATGAATGGTCTCAGTGAATTTTGAAAGCCCGAGATTCTACAGAATCTCGGGCGTCTCGTCAGGCTGTTTGCGAAAGAGGGGCTGTCATCTCTTCAGTGGCATCACCGATTGGTGCGGCGGGTTTAAATCGCTTCATCAAAACAGCCATTAACGGTGGGATGAAAAAGAGCGCCAGAACGGTCGATAAAAGCAGTCCGCCAAACACGACGATACCAATCCCTCGATACAACTCAGAACCAGCACCAGGGAAAATAATGAGAGGCAGTAATCCGAATAGACTGGTTAGTGTCGACATAAAGATCGGTCGAATCCGGTTACTTGTCGCTTCTACAATTGCAGCTGCCGAGTCCATTCCATCGTGCTGGATATGCCATAAGGTCTGCTCAACCATAAGAATCGCATTATTCACCACGACACCGGTCAAGATGATGAAACCAAGCATGGTCAACATATCAAGTGGTTGGTCCATAAACACGTTCAATAGTGCAAGACCCAGAATCCCGCCCGTTGCGGCGATCGGCACTGTGACCAAAATAACGAGTGGTAGTGCAAAACTCTTCAAAAGCACAACCAGCAACAAATAGATCACAGCAATAGCCAACACAACGTTCGCTTGCATTGCACTCCAAGCTTTTGACAATTCGTCGGCTGCCCCTGATAGCTCAAGGCGAACCCCGTTTTTTGAATTGATGTTAAATGGATCGACGACTTGTTCATTAATCTGAGCGATAGCAGTCTCCAGAGGAATTGATTCGTGAAGACGCAATTCGATTGTCACGACCCGCCGCCCTGCTTTCCGCAACAATTGATTGGGGGCTGACTCGATCGAAACTTCAGCAACCTGCCCAATTTTTACCAAAGAGCCATCACGGGCAATCACAGGAATATCTGCAATATCCTCGATCTTGGCCGTCTCACGCGTTTGTGTTGTCAGGACCAATTCAACCAACTCACCGCCCAATGGAATTTCTCGGACAAGGATTCCATCATTGTAGACATCGAGTGCCTGCGCAAAATCACGCGCAGATACCCCAGCACGGGCAAGAGCATCCGGATCTGGCCTTACAACAAGCTCAGGGCTGACCGCATTTTCTGATGGCCGAACACGAATTTGGTGACCGTCTTTTCGGGGGAATAATTCGCCAACTTGTCGTCTGATATCACGAAATGCGGGTTCAACTGTCTCATAGTCAGGACCCAGCACATCAATCAAGATACCGCGTGATCCCCCTACCGAACGGCCAAACAAAGAAGCCTGAGTCACAAATGCGCGCGCACCGGGAGCTTTTGCGACGGGCTCAGACAATACCGGAATGAGTTCACGAATTCGTCCAGCATCTTCTGTCGCAGCGCCGGCAAACGCACCTCCGTTATAGGCAACGAAAAAGAAACGATCGATATGCGGCAGCTTTTCTGGATTCGGGTTTTCCCATAATGGTCGTGCAACATCTTCCATCGACTGAGCAAAGTTCAATGTCGCCTCACGGGTATAGCCAGAGGGTACTGAGATGCGGCCAAACACAAAGTTCCTGTTGCCATCCGGTAAATAATCGAGGGGCGGCATCATGATGATCAGGGTACCAATAGATCCTGCGATCAAAGCGAAAACCACCATTAATCCTCGCGATGTCGATTGAACAACCGTCCTGCAATACGACAACACTAAGCGTTTGAAACCCCCAGCCAATGTATCGATAACGGGTACTCGTGTTTGCTGCTCGAAGCTCTTCGCATCTTTGATCAAACGAGACGCTAATGCTGGAATCACCGTCACCGAAACGATCACGGACACGATGACGGATGCGCTGATCGCAACAGCAATGTCTCGGAACAGCTGACCAACAGGGAGATCCAGCACTAGGATAGGAATGAATACAACGACCGTTGTCAGTGCTGAACCGAGGATTGGTGCCCACACCTGACGCGCACCCCAATAGGCCGCTTTCATTGTTGGAACACCAGACTGTTTTAATCGATAGATATTCTCGAGACTGACGATTGATGCATCAACAACCATTCCCACAGCAAACGCAAGACCGGCAAGCGAGATCACATTGATCGAAAGACCTAAGCCCGCGATGACTACAAAGGTTGAAATGATGGAGACAGGAATCGCAATCATCACAATGGCTGTCGGAGCCAAAGAGCGCAAAAACGTTAGGAGAACAACAATCGCTAAGATGCCGCCGATCATAATGTTGTTTTGAACGAGGTCGAGAGCCGACCCAATATAGACCGTTTCGTCATAAACGATCCGCATATCAAGTCCGCGCTCGGCCAGCACGCCGGCATTTAAGGCATCGACTTCTTTCTTCAAACCTTCCAGTGTGGTGACCACATTCGATGCAGGTTCTCTCAACACTGCGAACGTGATTGCTGGCTTGCCGTTGAGTCGCCTGAAGCTATCGGGTGTTTTATATCCAAGTTCAATGTCGGCAACGTCTGACAGTTTCACGTTAAAGATTCGACCGTTACGAAGCTCAGTGCGTACCACAAGTTCTTTTGCCGTCTCTGGCGTATAACTGATGGCCTCGGTGCGTAACGTAAAGCTCCGATTACCTTCAGTGATTTCACCTGCAGTAACCTCAGCAGATGATGCGCGGATTGCATCCGCAATTTCGGCAACCGACAATCCAAACTCAGCGACTCGATCCATATCAAGCGCAATCCGAATCTCACGTGCCGCACCACCTCTCGATGTGACTTCAGAGACGCCTTGAATACGGCTCAAAGGCTCAATAATGACCGTATCAACAAATTCGCCAAGCGTATCGATGTCGACATTCACGCCGTCTTGAGCCACCAAGGCCATCCGTGCAATTGGCGAATCATCCGAGTTGGACGTTCTGACCTCAGGCTGTTTAGCATCACTTGGCAGCCCGGAAACACGGGCCAATTGACCCAAGAGTTTCACCAAAGCTGCATCCATGTCCTGACCCACACCATAGGTCAGCGTCACTCGAGCTTGGCCACGACGGCTATCACTCTCAACGCTTTGCACACCTGAGAGACCTGTCAATTCTCGCTCGAGACGAAGCACGACTTCTTGCTCGACATCTTTAGGAGATGCACCAGGCCAGCTCACTCGAACTTGGAGGACTGGTTTATCAATGTCAGGCGTCATTTGAATTGGAATGGTCTGAAGAGAGGCCACACCAAATAGAATCATCGATAGAACAATCGCCAAGACCGCGATCGGGTGCGCGATCGCACCGCGAATCAATCCGTTCACGATTGACCTCCAACCACACTCACATCTTGGCCTTTACGCAATCCTTCTTGCCCCTGCGTCACAACCAGATCACCAGCCTTAACACCCTTTACAACAGCGATCCGATTACCAACGCCTGCACCCAGTTCGATTCGACGGGGCTCAGCTTTGCCATCAACGATAAGCACGACCCGGTGCCCTTCTTTGCCAGGAATCACCGCGTCTTTCGAAATCGTCACTTGCTCAGATGTCTGGCCAATCGGTAGTTTGAGATCAATCGACTCTCCAAGTACCAAATTCGCTTCAGGCGGGCTGACAAACTGTAATCGGATGACGCGTGATCCTGTGCGTTGATTCTGTTCAGCAATCAGCGCTCGAACTTTCAGATCATAGGACGCATTTCGAAGCTGCCCTGAAACAATCTGTCCAACTGTCATCGAGTTATAAGCTTCAGGTCTCACTTCGGCTTCGACCTCGACTCCAAGATCAGGAAGTAATCTGAACAGCTGATCCCCAGGTTTGACGTACTGACCTTCTGTCACATTGACGTCAATGACTCGACCTGCTGTGTCTGCTGTCACACGCGTGTGCTTCAATTGGCGTTCAGTATCGGCAATCTCAATATTCAGATCTTCCAAATCGTACGTCGTTTTAACAATGTCGCTCTGAGTCTGGATCACATTCAATTCAGCTTGCTCAGTCGCATCACGTGTTAACAAATCTTTTGTATTTAGACTCTTCGCACGTGCAAGCTGTTGTTCACGAACCGTCCGACGTTGCTTCAACAACTCAAGATGTGCAGTCAGGTAGGTTTTGCGTGCTTTCAGGCTCTTCAGCTGATTACGAATTTCCGTGTCATCAAGACGTGCGATCTCATCACCAGCTTTCACTGAATCACCAACTCGAACTTTCATCGTTGCGACTGATTCCGAGATTTCGGCTGACAATGTGTAGACTTCTCCGGCGACAACGCGTCCTGTCACAGCAGTCCCAGTTTGAACTTGGCTACTCATCGCCTTATCAACAAAGACGGGGACACCCGCTGCCATCAACGACTGTGAAAAAACTAAAACCAAACCAACCAATATGTGACGCATAGCATTCGACTTCTGTAGTAACCTGAATTTGCTTTATGCGCCTTATTTTGAACAAATAAAAGTCATTTCTAAAAAATTTTTGGAGGCTTCGTGCAATACCTTCACACCATGGTCCGAGTCACTGATCTTAATGCATCATTGAGGTTTTACTGTGACGGCTTAGGGCTTAAAGAGACTCGTCGTTATGACAGCGAACAAGGTCGCTTCACACTGGTTTTTTTAGCTGCACCAGACGACCTTGAGAGCGCACAAAAAACCAAAGCTCCACTCATTGAACTCACCTATAACTGGGATCCAGAAGACTATACCGGCGGTCGAAATTTCGGCCACCTCGCTTACCGCGTCGACGACATTTATGCACTGTGCTCCCACTTGCAGGATCTTGGGGTCACGATCAATCGTCCGCCGCGTGATGGACATATGGCATTTGTCAGAAGTCCTGATGGAATCTCAGTTGAACTCTTGCAATCTGGCGATGCGCTACCACCCACAGAGCCTTGGGCCTCAATGCCGAACACAGGCACCTGGTAAAACCTGATAAACTTTGACGAACAACAAAAAGGACCACAATTATGATGAAGAAAATCCTCACTGCACTGGCGTTCACTGCCACAGCTTCAGCCTCAATGGCTGGAGGAATTCCTGATCCACTTCGGATTGCGACAGAAGGTGCCTACCCTCCATTCAATGGTGTCGATTCCAATGGCAATCTGATCGGCTTTGACGTCGATATTGCGATGGCTCTTTGCGAAGAGATGAAAGCCAATTGTGAATTAGTCGCTCAAGACTGGGATGGAATCATCCCTGCACTTGTTGCAAATAAATATGATGCGATCATTGCGTCAATGTCGATCACCGACGAGCGTAAGCAAACGATCGACTTCACAAACAAATATTATTCAAATTACTTGGCTGTTATCGGACCTAAAGGAAAAGTTGACGGTCCTCAAGATCTGTCAGGTAAAACAGTTGGCGCTCAACGCTCAACGCTCGCGGCTCAGTGGGCTGAAGATAATTTGATGGGACAGGCTGATGTGAAGCTGTATGACACGCAAACAGCGGCTTATGCAGATCTATCTGCTGGACGTCTTGATGCAATGGTTTCTGATATCTACCCTGCAATGGATTGGTTAAAAAACAACTCAGGCTATGAACTTGCCGGCGATAAGATTGATATCAATGACCAGATTGGAATCGGTATTCGCCAAGGTGAGGGAGATCTCAAAGCGGCTTTCAACAAAGCGATTGAAGCAATCCGTGCGAACGGTAAATATGCTGAGATCAACGCGAAATATTTCTCTGCTGATATTTACTAATCAAGTGCGGGAGCGAAAGCTCCCGTCTCTTTCATGGATTCGCTAAGCAAACTATCGATTGGGGCATCTGGCTGGGGTGATGAACTACTCCTCGGCGCATTGATGACAGTCAGCTTAGCGATTGCCTCTGTTGTCGTCGGACTTGTGATTGGCGGCAAACTCGCCTTCTTAAAGATACAACCTAATAGACCGCTTCGTGGGATTGCCCATGGCGTCACTCTGTTATTTCGAGGAACGCCTGAGTTTTTGGTGATCTTAGTGGTGTTTTTTGGTCTTGATATTCTGATTAACGCATTGCTCGCTGCCATGTCGATCGACCTAACAGTCTCCACGCCAAAATTTTGGGCAGGCGCTCTTGGACTCGGCTTGATCTTCGGCGTCTATGCCTCTGAAGTTTTCAAGGGAGCATATCTCGCCGTCCCCAAAGGAGTGATCGAGGCATCACGTGCGCTTGGACTCTCTCAAATACAAACGGTAAGACAGGTTCATATTCCATTGATGTGGAGATATGCACTGCCCGGATTAATGAATCTTTGGCTCGTTTTACTCAAAGATACATCGCTGGTTGCGGTCATTGCTTTTGACGAGCTCTTACGCACAGCCAAAGTCGCCGGCGAAACAGAGCGAGAACCTTTTATCTTTTTCTTCGCTGCAGGCGCCCTCTACCTCCTCATGACTTGGGTGAGTGACCGAGCGAAAGGACGACTTGAAGATCATGTTGCGTTAGTGGGCCGAAATTAATGATCGAAGCAGTCTTCAAGAGCATTTATTTTTGGTTTAAGGGGTGGCACTACGACGTCGGTAAAGCGGTATGTGGTCCATTTGAATCGATACTTCCAACATCGATAGGACCTCACTGCCCTCGACTGATTGATGGATTTTTTACCACCTTTGAACTGGTTATTGTCGCTCTGACACTTGCGTTCCTCATCGCGCGTTCACTCTCAAAGCTTCTCACGCTCGGTCCTCGTTTCATCCAAAAACCGATCACAAGCTATGTGTATGTATTCCAAGGGACACCTATCCTTATCCAGTTATGGCTCATCTACTATGGACTGGCTCAGTTTGAATTCATCCGCGACTCGGCGGCATGGCTCTTCTTGGGAAGTGGTTGGTGGGTTGGACTGATTGTTTTGACACTCAATTCAGCTGCGTATCAAACGAACATTTTAAATGGCGCTATTCGGAATCTACCCCAGGGGCAACTTGAAGGTGCACAGTCTATTGGGCTGAACGCTCGGCAAACCTATCTAAAAATTCTGTTCCCGCAAGCCTTGAGAGCGTCTTGGCCTGCACTTGCCAATGAAGGTATTTTACTTCTCAAAGCCAGTGCGCTCGTCAGTACGATTACAGTTCTTGATTTGATGGGACACGCGAGAACGGTGTTTTCCCGAAGTTATGATTTATGGGTCTATGGCGGCGCTGCCGTGCTTTACATTCTGTTGACCGCGCTGATGACGCTAATCGCCTTCCTGATCCGCCGATACTGGTTTCAGAGCTTGCCGTCAGATCCTTGGTTTAAAGGAATTTCGCGCTAAGCCTTAATTACGGTATGCAGCCTTAGCCTCGGCTTCGTCGACCTCGAGCACACCACCCTTCGCCGCGTCATGCTCATGTTGGACGATGTCACGTGCGTCCCAAGGATAATCAACCCACACGTCCTCAATATCTTTACCGACAAAGACGTGTTTCACTGACTCTGGAAATTCTGCTTTTTTCGCTTTCAATTTGTTATGCATCACGAAGACTCCGATTTCAGCCGGATTCTCTGCAAGTAATTCTCCAATAGCGAAAGCAAGCGTCGTCCGCTCATCATCGACTTCATCCACTAACAGTACGCGCTTGCCTGTAATCATATTATTCACGCCTTCAACCCACTGGATCTTATGCGGAACATCAGACGGTGGCTCGTCCGGATGGTAGCGGGCAAGCGAAATCGCGATCAGAGGCTTTTCAATGTACGTTCGTAAAATTCGCGCAGGGATAAATCCGCCCCCCCCGATCGCTAAAATGACATCAAATTGAAAGTCACTTGCGATGATTTTCGCGACGCCATCAGCAATGGTTTGGTGGAGATCCGCATAGGAAAAACGAAGACGGGTGCTCATGAGATCTATCCTGGCAAAACGTTAGTTTATCACTGAGCCGTCGAGATATTCGACTGAGAAATAGAATCTCGAACCTGGCCTAAGTTCTCAACAAGTGCAGTGACTCGATCGCGCTCTTGCATGAGATAGGCTTTTCGCTCTTCATGCGTCTCGCCTGTAGGTTTAAATTGAGTCAGCCAATCAGCAGCGCGCTGCAACTCATCATCAATCTGTTGCTGCATGGTTCCAGACACCGTATTTCGGATCTGGACAAGCGTATCGGTGACGAGCTTCAACTCACTCATTTGATAGGTGATTTCCCCAAATAGCCGCTCTTCAATTTTAGATTCACTCTCTGGCAACCACATCGAAACAATGGATCCGACCACCAGTGCAAGACCAAAAATTATCCCCATTCGGCGAATCGACATCGTTTGTCCCCTTACCTAATTCAAGAAGTGCGTTACACTACCGGAAAACAATCCCACTACAAATTGGAAATCATTTCTATGTCGAATGACCTCCGTGAAGCGGCCCTCCGGTATCACCGGGCTGAGCCAGCTGGAAAATTAGAGATCGCCCCAACCAAACCAATGGCCACGCAGCGTGATTTAGCGCTCGCTTATAGCCCTGGCGTTGCGTACGCGTGTACAGAAATTGCAGAAGACCCAAGCAAGGCTGCCGAGCTGACCGCTCGAGGCAATATGGTCGCCGTCATCACAAACGGAACCGCTGTCCTTGGTCTTGGCGCGATTGGACCTCTGGCATCAAAGCCAGTCATGGAAGGTAAGTCGGTCCTGTTTAAGAAATTTGCCAACATCAACTC
>CAJXTO010000004.1 GCA_913061245.1 uncultured Oceanospirillales bacterium | reverse complement strand
CCATGTTTGTGAAGAATAGGAACTAGGAGTGAATTAGACGGATGCATCGCTATAATCTTGGCTGTAAACATAAAAGGATACCAGTTTGGACGAACTCCCCGATAGCCTGCCGAGTAATTTGATCTCGGTTTTAGCCTCGCCTTCTCATCCGGGAAACATCGGAGCCGTAGCGCGGTCTTTAAAAACAATGGGGCTAGCGTCGTGTCGACTGGTCAGTCCGGATGATTATCCCTCACCAATCGCTTCAGCGCGAGCGTCAGGTGCGCTTGATGTGCTGAATGGAGCGTCTTTATATGAGACCTTTGATGATGCGATCGCAGATTGTCGACTTGTTGTGGGCACTTCAGCCCGTTTGCGTTCGCTTGCGTATCCACATGTCACTCCTCGACAAATCGCGCCTCTTTTGATTGAGGAAGCTGAAAAAGGTCGTGTTGCGATTTGTTATGGACGAGAGGAGTGCGGGCTATTGAACGAACAACTCGCGCGGTGTCATTACCATATCGAGATTCCTGCAAATCCTGAGTATTCGAGTCTCAATCTCGGCTCGGCAGTACAGGTTATGTCCTATGAGCTTCGTATAGCATTTTTAGATCGTCAGGGTCGAAGCGGTATCGAATCGAAAGAATCATGGCCGCCGACCTATGATCTTGAACGGTTCGGTTGCGAATCTTGGGATGAGGAGCCTGCAACCGCCCGAGAAGTTGATGGTTTGATTGAGCATTTTGAACGGGCCACTCGGCACAGTGGTTTCCTCGATCCAAAAAATCCGATGTTGGGAATGGCAAGACTCAGACGACTCTTTAACCGCGCACGTGTTGACCGTGTAGAAATCAATATTCTGCGCGGCATCTTAAATAGCATTGAAAAGATGGACCCGCCCACCAATCAAAGGACTATTCAGGAGAATTATGGATTTGAGGACGGAGAGCAGGATGATGTTTAACGGAATGCGGGAAGATGTTCGTGCGGTTTTTGATCGTGATCCTGCTGCTCGTCATTGGTTCGAAGTTGTTACCACGAGTCCAGGTCTTCATGCCATCTGGATCCATCGTTTATCGCATTGGCTATGGTGTCGAGGTCTCAAATGGTTCGCACGTTTTATCGCCCAGACATCTCGCTTTTTGACAGGGATTGAGATCCATCCTGGCGCGAGGATCGGGCGACGGTTTTTCATTGATCATGGGATGGGAGTCGTCATCGGTGAGACTGCCGAAATTGGCGATGACTGTACGCTCTACCATGGAGTGACTCTGGGAGGTACGACTTGGAACCCAGGTAAGCGCCACCCTACGCTTAAAGACCGGGTTGTTGTGGGTGCCGGAGCCAAGGTCTTGGGTCCAATTGAAATTGGAGAGGGTGCGCGTATTGGATCAAATGCTGTGGTGACGCGTCCGGTACCATCAGAGGCCACAGCAATGGGTATCCCTGCTCGGTTTGTGACAAAAGGACAAGCCGATCCTGAGTTTGAAGTGGAAAAACGCCGTCGCGATATGCATGAAAAGGCTGGGTTCGATTTGTATGCACTGGGTGAGGATGTGCCGGATCCGCTCGCTCGCTCTATTCACGCAATCCTCGATCAGTTGCATCGCGTCGATCAGAAAATGCATACGATGGGAGAGCATTTGTGCCAGGTAAACCCGAAGTATTGTGATGAAGATTTGCCGACACTGGACGAAAAAGAATTGATGGGCGAACTGGGTGTGCCCGAGAGCGCGCCAGGTAAGACAGAATGATGACTGCGTATTTTGATAACGCATCGACGACTCCGGTCGATCCGCGTGTTATTGATAAAATGAGAGCCTGCTTGGGCGCAGATGGCACCTTTGGAAATCCAGCGTCAACGACGCACGGATTCGGCTGGATGGCCTCTGAAGAAGTCGAATGGGCGCGCTCCATGGTTGCTGAAACGATTGGCGCGGATCCCCGGGAAATCGTGTGGACGAGCGGTGCGACCGAATCTGATAACTTGGCGATTCGGGGTGTGCTTGAAGCAATGGCAGAAAGCACGGGTCGAAACAAAATCATCACTATGGAAACCGAGCATAAAGCAGTCCTCGATACCTGCGCCCATCTCCGTCATGCAGATGTGATTTATCTGAAACCAGAATCAAATGGACTGCTCAGTCTCGATTCATTGGCTGAAGTGCTTGATGACAGGGTGCTTTTGGTATCTGTGATGCTGGTCAATAATGAAACAGGCGTCATTCAGCCGATTGCTGACATTGCAAAAATGGCGCATCAAGCCGGTGCTTTGATGCACTCTGATTTGGCGCAGTCGGTCGGTAAACTTCCCTGGACAGTGGATTCGCTAGGCATTGATCTTGGTTCGCTATCGGCTCACAAAACCTATGGTCCTAAAGGAATCGGAGCACTCTATGTGCGTCGAGGTTCATGTCGGGTTTCTGAGCAGCAGCACGGTGGCCAGCATGAACGTGGGATGCGTTCAGGGACGCTACCCACGCATCAGATTGTAGGCATGGGTGAAGCATATCGAATTGCCAGTGTCGAAAGTGGGGCGGAAATTGAGCATTTGAATCAGTTTCGCGATCGCATTGAATTGGCGATTGATGAACTTGGAGGTATACGGTGCAATGGTGTGCGCGGTGTCCCCCATATTTTAAATATTACGGTCGATCAGGTTGACGCTGAGCGTTTAATGGCTGCGATGCCGCAAATTGCGGTTTCAACCGGAAGCGCATGTAACTCAGCAACCATTGAACCATCACATGTCCTTCAGTCCATGGGACTTAATCGACATGAAGGGCTATCCTCTTTGCGGATCAGTTTGGGACGGATGACGACGGCGGATGAAGTCTCTATCCTGATCGATACGCTTACGAACGCAGTTTCTCAATTAAGGAGTACGGCATGAATCTCGTTGTTACGCCTGAGGCGGTAGATCATTTAAAAGGTGCGCTTGCGCGCAATACAGATGCGACAGCCATACGGTTAGGTGTGAAGACTTCGGGTTGTTCTGGTTATGCCTATGTTATTGATTATGCCAAAGCGCCAACAGATGCTGATCGCCTGATTGATGTCGATGGGCTCACTATTGTTGTGGATCCAATTTCTGAACCACTTCTTGCCGGGACGACGGTGGATTTGAAGATCGAAGGTGTGAATCGGACCTTGCGTTTTGATAACCCGAATGTCGTCAGTGAGTGCGGATGTGGCGAGAGCTTTGCGGTTGGGGCCTCTGTTCCCCTATAATCCGCGCCCGGAATAGTCCGAACCAAGTTTTAAGGAGAAGCCGTCGTGGCAATCGAACGTACTCTATCTATTATCAAGCCTGATGCTGTTGCAAAAAATGTCATCGGTCAAATCGAAAGCCGTTTTGAAGCAGCGGGTCTCACAATTGTTGCAATGAAAATGCTGCAGCTCGACGACGAGCTAGCCGGTGGCTTCTATGCTGAGCACAAAGAGCGTCCTTTTTATGCTGATTTGGTTGGTTTCATGACATCTGGTCCTGTCGTTGTTCAGGTGCTAGAAGGTGAGAACGCGATTGCAAAGAACCGTGAATTAATGGGTGCAACAAATCCTAAAGAAGCAGCGGCAGGAACGATCCGCGCTGATTTCGCTGAAAGCATTGATGCGAATGCTGTGCATGGTTCAGACAGTCCTGAGAGTGCTGCGCGAGAAGTGGCTTATTTCTTCCAAGCGTCTGAAATCTGCTCACGCTAAATGACTGATTCATCGGTTGAGAGGGTTAACCTACTTGGATTAACCCTTCCAAAAATGGAAGAGTTCTTCCTCTCAATCGGTGAGAAGAAGTTTCGCGGCGCGCAAATGGTGAAGTGGATTCACCAGCAGGGCGTCACAGACTTCGATCAAATGACGAATCTCTCAAAGCCGTTGAGAGATCGACTCAAAGAAATCGCCGAAGTCAGACCACCTCAAGTGGTTTTCCAGGGAGATTCCGAAGATGGAACTCGCAAGTGGCTGATGGAAGTGGACGGTGGTTCAAAGGTTGAGACAGTTTACATACCAGAGGGTGACCGTGGAACGTTGTGCGTGTCTTCCCAAGTTGGATGCTCGCTTGATTGCAGCTTCTGCTCGACTGGCAAGCAGGGCTTCAATAAGAATCTGACTGCTGCCGAAATCATCGGCCAAGTATTTTTGGCTGCGAAATCGTTTGGATTGCCCGTTAAAGATTCTCAAAAACGCGCTGTGACGAATGTTGTGATGATGGGCATGGGTGAGCCCTTGCTGAATTTTGAGCCTGTGGTCGACGCGATGAGTTTGATGCTTGAGGATCAGGCTTACTGTTTATCGAAGCGCCGAGTCACTTTGTCTACATCCGGCGTGGTTCCAAATCTAAATGAACTGGCTAAGGTGACTGATGTTGCTTTGGCTGTCTCTCTGCATGCCCCAAATGATGCGCTCCGTGATGAGCTTGTGCCAATTAATCGAAAATATCCGATCAATGTGCTGTTTGAGAGCATCAGGAACTACTTAGGTGGTTTGAGTGACAACCGTTCAGTGACCTTCGAATACACCATGCTGAAAGGTGTCAATGATTCAGATGATCAAGCCCGTGAGCTGTCGAAGCTTGCGAAGACAGTTCGGTGCAAGATTAACCTGATTCCATTCAATCCTTTCCCAGGCACGCAATACGAAGTGAGTTCTCGAAACAGAATCTATGCATTCCAGCGGATTCTTTTGAATGATGGTCATGTTGTGACAGTGCGAAAAACCCGCGGTGATGACATCGATGCAGCCTGTGGTCAGTTGGCAGGACAGGTTGCTGATAAAACCAAGCGCTCGGCTCGCTATATTCAAATGCAAGACGTTACGGAACAGGTGACGCATTGATGCGGCGGGTGGTGTTTCTATGCACCATCCTCTGTCAGTTCTTACTCAGTGGTTGTCAGATTTTTCCTACAAGCACTTCTGATGACTTTACTCGTGTTCGCCCACTTCTTGATCTCGCGGATGCACACATTGCTCGAGGGGATTTGACTCAAGCATTACCTTTGGTCATACAAGCAGAGGCAATCGCTCCTCACGTTGAGTCCGTGCAGCTCAAACGAGCACAGATTCTGGTTCGTCAGGGAGACTTGACGCATGCGGCTCGGTTATATGAGCAATTGGATCAGCGGTCACCAGCTGTGAGTTTGGCTTATGCAAATTTTTTGAAAGACTCAGGAGCGCCTGATCAAGCACTGAAAGTGATTGCGGTTGCCTGTGAGTCAGTTGATTTTGTCAATCGCTATGATGCGCTCAGGATTCGGGCTTCATTATTGATCGATGCAGCGCAACTCGATGCGGCAGCTCGCGATTTGTCCAAGCTTACCAAGATGAAAACAGGAAATTTAGATATCCAATTATTACGCATTCGGGTCGAACTGAAACGTGGTTCCATCGAGCAAGCAGCGCTCTTGTATCAAGCGCTACCGATCACCGAAAAGATGACGCCAGAGGCCCTCCTAGTCGAAAAAGAATTTCAGAGGATTCGAGATCAATTAAAGATTGTTGGACGGGATTTTGGTCCAAACAACTTCTGATGTATGATTCTTTCGTACTCACTTCAGAATAGTTGTATGTCGACAGAAAACACTGAAACAACTGTAAATCCATCAACCGGATTACCAGGGTCTCTTTTGAGACAAGCGCGGGAAGATAAGGGGCTGACAATTGATGAGATGTCAGCGATCTCGAACCTAACAAAACAAGTCATTCGTGGAATCGAGTCTGACGACTATTCTGAACTTGCAGGGTTAAGTTTCGTCCGCGGGTATTTGAAACTCTACGCGAAGAAGCTTGGAGTGAACGAATCAGACGTCGTTGAACCATTCGACCGCTGGAAAGCTGAGCAGTCCGGTGAGCCAGTTCAAAGCACATCGACTGCCAGTGTTGGAGTCCAAGAGCCATCTTCTGGGCCAAGTCAGAGCACGATGATTGCCGCTGCGGCTGTCGTGGTTGTATTAATTGCTGCTGGTGCTGTGATCTCATATTTGGATTCTGACGAACCAGAGCCTGAAGTCGCAGTGGTCTTGCCTCAAAATGAGCCATCTGATCTGCCGCTACCGACCACCCCAGAATCCGGCGACGATACAACAGCGGACCAAAACACAAGCGAGACTGTGATTGCAGGTGATGAGGAGAGTGCTGAGACAGCTTCTGCCGGATCTCAAGAGGGTCAAGCAGCCTTAGCGGAAGACGCTGCTGAGTCGCCAGTTGCCGAAGAGCCTAAGTTGGCTGAAGTCGAAAAGGTCGAGGAAGTTGCTCAGGCGGAACCTGTTCAGGTGGAAAAGCAGCCAGAGCCTAAGAAGCCTGTTAAACCGGCTGAGCCTCCAAAAGTTGTCAAAAAGGTTGAGCCAAAAAAAGTTGAAAAGCCTGTTGCTGAAAAGGTCGAGACACCTGAAGAGAGGCAGCCGGTTGTTGTGTCCTCTGGTAATTTGAGCCAAGGCGGCCGTGTGATCGCTGAGGCAAGTGGTCTCGCACCAGCGCCAACTGAGCCCGTTCAGACGACTCAAGTGAGTCCAGGTCAAGATGACGGATTGCGGGTGCTATCAGAAACTGTGACCGGCCCATCTGCAGATCAACTTGCCATGGGCGCGCGCGGGCTTTTACAGATTGAGTTTACGGGTGAGTCTTGGGTCGAGGTTCGTGATGCAAGAGGTCGTCTCATACTGGCTGACCTGATGACGCCTGAAAAAGACGTTAATCTTGATACGTACGGGCCAGTTGAAGTCTTGGTCGGTGCTGTGAGTTTGAGTACAGTCACCTTTAATGGTGAGACGCAGGACCTGAAAAAGAAGGCGTACCAAGACGTCGCTCGGATTACGCTAGGAGCCGAGACGAATTGATCGAATCGCCGATTAAGCGCCGTCAATCCCGTCAAATTCACGTTGGTTCTGTAGCAATCGGAGGCGATGCCCCGATCGCTGTGCAATCAATGACCAACACCAATACATGCGATGTTGGTGCAACAGTGGCGCAAATCGAAGCTATCGTTGATGCAGGCGCTGATCTTGTTCGTGTGTCTGTGCCGACAATGGAAGCCGCCGATGCATTTGGCGAAATTCGCTCGAAGGTTGCGGTGCCACTGGTTGCTGATATCCACTTTGATCACAAAATTGCACTGAAAGTGATTGAGCTTGGCGTTGATTGTTTGCGTATCAACCCAGGGAATATTGGTCGAGAAGATCGAGTTCGAGCAGTCGTCTCATCATGCCGTGATCATGGTGTTCCGATCCGTATCGGAGTCAACGCGGGATCACTGGAAAAAGATTTGCAGAAAAAGTACGGCGAGCCAACACCCGATGCGCTCGTTGAATCGGCGATGCGTCATATCGATATCCTCGATCGCTTGGATTTTCAGGAATTTAAAGTCAGTCTGAAAGCGAGCGAAATCTTCATGACTGTCGCTGCATACCGAAAGATTGCGAATCAAATCGAGCAACCCCTTCATTTGGGAATTACAGAAGCCGGTGGTCTTCGGAGTGGGACTGTGAAGTCCGCAGCAGGCCTTGGTATGTTGCTGATGGATGGAATTGGCGACACGTTGCGTATTTCTCTTGCTGCGGATCCGGTCGAGGAAGTGAAAGTCGGATTCGATTTGTTGCGTTCACTTCGGTTGCGTTCGCGGGGTATCAACTTCATCGCGTGTCCGAGCTGTTCACGCCAAACGTTCGATGTCATTGGAACTATGAATCAGCTTGAGGCGCGGCTTGAAGATGTGAAAACACCGCTTAATGTTGCTGTCATTGGGTGTGTTGTTAATGGTCCTGGAGAGGCGAAAGAAGCCGATTTGGGATTCACTGGCGGAAATCCTGAGAGTCTCGCGCTATTTATTGATGGCAAACCGGCGGCACGACTTCCGGGTTCAGATTTTCTCGACGAACTTGAGTCGATGATTCGGCAGCAGGCTGAGATTAAAGAACATGCGCGCGCTGATCTGATCGCGCATTCAACGGATACACACTAATGGCGATTCAATCAGTACGGGGAATGCCAGATATTCTCCCCGAACAGGCTGGCGCATGGCGCTACCTCGAACAGCAAGCGCAACGCATTTTTAATGCGCATGGTTTGACGCAGATACGCACCCCAATCGTCGAAGATACCGCTTTATTTGCTCGATCAATTGGTGATGTCACCGACATCGTCGAAAAAGAGATGTATACCTTTGAAGACCGATCGGGCGACAGCTTAACCCTGCGGCCAGAGCTCACTGCGGGTGTTGTGCGGGCTGCCATTGAACACGGTCTCCTGCATAACCAAACACAGCGTCTATGGTACCAAGGGCCTGCTTTTCGACATGAGAGGCCACAGAAAGGCCGGTATCGACAGTTCCACCAAATTGGCGTGGAGTGTTTTGGCATCGCTGATGCATTGATGGATGCGGAACTGATCGAAATGACTGATCAGTTATGGAAACAGTTGCGGATCCGTGATTCAGTGACACTTGAACTCAATTCAATTGGATCGCCCGAAGCGCGAGCCCACTACCGTGATGCACTTGTTGATTTTCTGTCGGCGCGAAAAGATCAGTTAGACGAGGACAGCCAGTCGCGCCTTGAGCGGAGTCCGTTGAGGATTCTGGATTCAAAAAATGAATCGACACAGGCACTCTTGAGTGATGCACCATCGTTAATGGATTATTTAACAGACGATGATCGTGAACACTTCACGGTATTAACTCGTGCTCTTGAAGAGGCGGGAATTGATTTTCGTATCAATCCACGCCTAGTACGCGGTCTCGACTATTACGGACGCACTGTTTTTGAATGGACCACCCAAGCCCTCGGTGCACAAGGGACCATTTGTGGTGGTGGTCGCTACGATGGGCTGGTCGAGCATCTTGGTGGACGACCAACTCCTGGTGTTGGATTTGCGTTAGGAATGGAGCGTGTGGTTCTTTTGATGGAATCTCTGAACGTGATTCCTGATGCCTATCAGACCCAAGCCGATGTATATTTAATGCCACAACAGGTTGAGTGTGAGTCTACTATTCGACGATTGGCGCGCGATCTTAGATCTCAGTTTCCTACCCTTCGCGTCATGACCCACATCGGTGGCGGCAGCCTGAAAAGTCAGTTGAAAAAGGCGGATAAGTCAGGAGCTGAAATCGGCATAATTATCGGGCAAATGGAACTTGAGAGTGGCCACATTGTCTATAAGCCACTGCGTGGTGGAGACCAAGAAACATTGACCGAGGCTGAACTGCTTCACCGAATTTCAGAATTAAAGGATGCATGATGGATTATTTAAAGACCGATGAAGAACAGGGTGAAGCCCTCAAACGCTGGCTTGCTCAAAATGGTCTTGGTTTATTGATTGCGATTGCAGTTGGTGTTGGGTCAGTTCTTGGATATCAGCAATGGCAGCAATATCAAATCAATCAGCAGTCAGATGCTGCAGGTCGATATCAAGAACTGATTGAGCTGTCTGCTGTCAATTTTTCCGAGCAAGATACGGATGCAGATTATGAGCGTTTACTCACAGTTGCTGACGGTCTTCGACAGTCACACGCTGGTAGTAACTATGCGGCACTGGGTGCAGGGATTGTTGCTGCGCAAGCAGTCGAGCGTGGTGATTTTGATTTGGCAGTGAGTCAGCTAACGTATGCAGAAGCTGAACTTGAGTTACCAGAATTAAAAGCAATGGCGTCACTTCGTTTAGCGCGGCTTGAGCTCGAACTTGGCCAAGGTGATGCGGCGCTGAGTCGCGTGCGTTCAATGTCAGCCGAGTTCTTTAAAGGCTCTCGTAGTGAACTGGAAGGCGATATTCTGGTCGCTTTAGAGAAACCGCTTGAGGCGCGTGATGCGTATTTGAAAGCTCAAGCCTCGCTGACCGAAGCGGGGTTAAACACCGCTGTCGTCGATCTAAAATTATCTGCATTACCTGAGGGTTCCTAATGCATCGTTTGTTGAGTTTGGGCGTTGTACTTGCACTGGCTGGGTGCTCGAGCGCTCCTGAAAAGCCCGATCCAACTCCCCTTGAGCGAATTACCGAGCTTGTCGAGCTTGATGATGTTGAATCAACGTCTCTCGGCGGTGGTGATCAAACCGGGTTGAGTCCTGCAGTTGATGGCGATGTGATCGCTGCTGCATCCGCCGGGGGTGATGTGTATTTGCTAAATCCAGCGTTGGATGAGTTGTGGGATGTCGATATCGATCGATCGATCGTCGGTGGAGCCGCTCTCAACAGTTCGGCGGTGTATGTTGCAACCGCAGACGCGGCTCTAGTCGCGTTGTCTCGAGAGACAGGTGATGTGCTTTTCGAAGTGGCACTTCCGAGTAATTCGACGGTACCTCCGGTCGCGACAGATTCACTGGTGTTTGTGAAAACTCAGATTGGTCAGTTGCTCGCCTTCAATGCATCAACCGGTGAGACAGTGTGGTTTGAAGAAGCACAAGAGAGTGGAGTCGGTATCCGTGGTGGTGCGCCGATGACGCTTGCCGGTGATGTACTTTTTGTCTTGTGGGAGTCCGGTCGGATAGTCAGTTATCAAGCTGCGACTGGGCGCATTTTATGGGAGCGCCAAGTGGCGGTTTCGCGTGGCCGAAGCCCGCTCGAGCGGATTGTTGACTCAAAAGGTGCACCTTCGGTGCGCAACAACCTTGTTGCAACTGCGACCCGTAACGGACAAGTGAGTCTTTTGGATGCGCGGAACGGTCAGTTGATCTGGAGTGTAGACTCCGACGCCTACCCAGGCGCGCTACTCGCCTTTAACGCAGTGACTGTCGTTGAGACCAACGGAACAATATCAGCCTACAGCGCGCAGTCGGGTGAATCGTTGTGGACCACTGAAGCGCTTAAATATCGAGAATTAAGTCCTCCAGTTGTCATTGCTGACTCGATAGGCGTGATCGATCTTGAAGGAGAGTTGCATCTCTTGGACCCAGCCAATGGGTCGATCATTGGCCGTATTGATGTCGGTGGCGATAAAGGAAAAGTTGCTCCAGTCGCGATTGACAATGGCGTGCTTGTTCAGTTGCTCGATGGGCGATTAAGCCGTGTGGAAGTGATTCGTTGAACACTCCTGTCATTGCCCTCGTTGGTCGCCCCAATGTTGGTAAATCAACCTTATTCAATCGACTCACGCGAAGCCGTGACGCGCTAGTTGCGGATTATGCAGGCTTAACCCGCGACCGGAAATACGGGCGTGCCCTGTTGTCTGGTCATCCGTTTCTTTTGATTGATACTGGCGGACTGACCGGTGGTGAGGCTGGAATTGATGCAGCAATGGCTGAGCAATCCAAAGCTGCGATTGAAGAAGCCGACGCAGTAGTCTTTATGGTCGATGCGGCCAGTGGCGTTGCAGCCTCGGATCAAACAGTTGCCGATATGCTTCGCAGAACAGATAAACCAGTTTGGCTCGTCGCGAATAAAATCGATGGCCAGAATGCAGATGTTGCCTTAGCCGACTTTTATGCGCTTGGTTTTGGTGAACCACAGGCAATCGCTGCATCCCATGGCCGCGGAGTCGGTGCGCTGAGTGATCAGTTGCTTGAACATTTTGGTCTGCTTGATGTCGACCCAGTCGATGCAAATGCCGAGCGTCAAAATGCACCAGGGATTCGTATTGGCGTTGTCGGCCGTCCGAACGTTGGAAAATCAACGCTTGTGAACCGTATGCTCGGTGAAGACCGGGTCGTTGTTTTTGATTTACCCGGTACAACCCGAGATTCAATCTATATCCCGTATGAGCGTCATGATGAAACCTACACACTTATTGATACAGCAGGTGTCCGTCGTCGCGGACGCGTGAGTGAGACAGTCGAAAAGTTTTCGATTGTGAAAACCCTTCAGGCCATTGAAGACTCGCATGTTGTGATCTTAGTTGTTGACGCCCAAGAAGGCCTCGTTGAGCAAGACATGCACTTGATGGGAACCGTCGTTGATGCCGGTCGTGCATTGGTTGTTGCTGTCAACAAATGGGATCACCTAGATCCTGATGTACGAGAAAAAATTCGTGAGACATTAAAGCGTCGACTGAGTTTTATCCCTTGGGCGAAAATTCACTATATTTCGGCACTCCATGGAACCGGAGTCGGCGACTTGTACGGCTCGATCAAAGAGGCGTATGAAGCGGCTACAACGAAATTCTCAACCAATGTGCTCACGCGAATTTTGGAAGATGCGGTTGCTGATCACCAACCACCGCTTGTGCGTGGTCGACGGATCAAGCTGCGCTATGCACACCAAGGGGGTATGAACCCCCCTCGAATCATCATTCACGGGAATCAAACCAAAGATGTGCCAGAAGCCTATCGACGGTATTTGGAGAATATCTATCGTCGGGTGCTAAATATCACAGGATCACCCGTCAAGATTGAATTCAAATCAGGTGAGAATCCGTTTGCAGGGCGTAAAAATAAACTCACTGATCGTCAAATCCAGCGTAAGCGTCGTTTGATGAAATTTGTGAAACAGAAAAAGTAATTAGGTTCGTTCCCAGCGGTCATCAAAAAGACCGCTTGTCACTGCGTTCACTACACCCACACCCCCATCTGAGCGCCGAGCGCTAGCAAACGCGACAATGTCAGGATTGTTCTTCAACCACCGATTCACGTAGGCCTTGAGTAGTGGGCGTCCATCTTTACTGTGCCGTCCGACTCCGTGAGTAATACGAATATGTGTCAGGCGACGCTCTCTGATGGTCTGAAAAAGTGCTGTGATTGCGTAGGCAGCTTCATCAACTGTGTAGCCGTGCAGATCGATTTCATATTGCGCCGGGAAGGGCGCCTCATCGAGTAAGCCGAGAACTCTACGGTCAACCTCATAAGCCACATATTCGAGGGGCTTTAGGGGATCGATGGGAGGCGGTTCTTCAGTCGATAAGCCATGATGAGCTCGAGCGACGACTGTATCTTCAGCGCGAGCACGGGCTGTCTCGATTTCATCGGAAGAGAGCACCTTTTTAGGGCGGATACGGACGTCTCGCTCGATTGGCTCGACTCCCGTCTCTTGCATTAATGATTTAAATGAATCGTCAGACATCTCGTAACCATAGGGTGTGAATCCAAACTTTCAAAGTCTTCTTGCTCTCAAAGCATCATCTGTCTAGTCTTCCGCCATGACAGAACTTCTTACCATTCGCGACTTTCTTCGATTTGCACTCTCTGAATTCGGGCGTTATCCGATCGAGCTCGGGCACGGCACCGACTCGTTGTGGGATGAGGCACTCGCTTTAATTTTCGGCGCGCTGTCGTTGCCGCCAGATGGTGATGAACGCTTACTCGACGCGAAGCTCACATCTGACGAGCGGCGTCATGTGATGGATTTAATTGAGAAACGGGTGCACGAACGGATTCCTGTTCCGTATCTGACCAAGAAGGCATGGTATGCCGGCCTTCCATTCATTGTTGATGAGCGTGTACTGATTCCTCGAAGTCCGATTTTTGAGCTCATTGAAACTGAATTTAAGCCTTGGTTTGATGCGCCAATTGATCGACCGATTCGCTTCCTCGACTTGTGTACTGGGTCTGGATGTCTTGGGATCACGACTGCACTGACATTTCCTGAGAGCACGGGGGTGTTAGCTGATATTGAGTCGGGGGCCTGTGAGGTCGCGCGTGAAAATGTTGATTTTCACCAGGCCGGAGATCGGCTTGAAGTAATTCAGTCGGATGGTTTCGATGATCTCTTCGATGACAGTTTTGATGTGATTATTTGCAATCCACCCTACGTCGATGCGGAGGATATGGCTGACCTGCCCCCGGAATACCGTAAAGAGCCAGAAGTCGCGCTAGCATCTGGTGACGATGGACTGGAGCTTGTGAGACGTCTTCTGAGTCAGGCGTCTGATTGGTTATCTGACGATGGAATTATGATCCTCGAGGTTGGTAACACTTGGGGGCTTCTTGATCGTGAAGTCACCGCGCGGACCGGTGAGCCTGTACAATGGCTCGAATTCGAATTTGGAGGGCATGGTGTTTGCGTGCTCTCAAAGCATGAACTGAACACGTTATACTCGGCGTTTTAATCGGAAATACATATGAGCGGGAATACATTCGGCACTTTATTTACAGTCTCGACGGCAGGTGAGAGCCACGGTCCTGGCTTGGTTGCTGTTGTTGATGGGTGTCCTCCTCAAATCCCGCTTTCAGTTGAAGATCTCCAGGTCGATCTAGATCGCAGAAAGCCGGGTCAGAGTAAACACACAACACAGCGGCGTGAGGCTGATGAAGTTGAGATTTTGTCTGGTGTGTTTGAGGGAATGACAACTGGGACACCGATTGCGCTTTTGATCCGAAATACAGATCAACGTTCGAAAGATTATTCAAATATCAAAGATGTGTTTCGTCCGGCGCATGCTGATTATACCTATGAGCACAAGTATGGAATTCGTGATTACCGCGGAGGGGGTCGGAGTTCTGCGCGTGAGACAGCGATGCGAGTGGCAGCGGGAGCGATTGCAAAGAAAGTATTAGCGCAGCTTTTCTCAGTCAAAGTCCGCGGTTGTTTGACTCAACTCGGCCCGATCACATGTGAGATCAAAGACTGGTCGATTGTCGATGCCAATCCATTCTTTAGCCCTGATCCAGATCGGATAGAGGAGCTCGAAGCCTATATGGATCAGTTGCGACGTGATGAAGACTCCATCGGTGCCCGATTGACTGTCGTTGCCGAAGGGTTACCGCCAGGATGGGGTGAGCCCGTTTTTGACCGATTGGATGCTGACATCGCTCACGCATTGATGTCGATTAATGCGGTGAAAGGGGTCGAAATTGGAGAGGGTATGGCTGTTGTGAATCGGCGCGGTTCTGAGCATCGCGATGTCATGACGCCGGATGGATTTCTCACCAATAATGCCGGTGGTGTCCTTGGGGGTATTAGCACAGGACAGCCACTCGTCGCGCATTTGGCCTTGAAGCCAACCAGTTCGATAACGACGCCAGGTAAAACGATCAACAAGCAGGGTGAAGTGACAGACGTCATCACTAAAGGTCGCCACGATCCCTGTGTCGGTATTCGTGCAACGCCAATCGCAGAAGCGATGGTCGCGCTGGTACTCCTAGATCATGCGCTCCGCAACCGCGGGCAAAATGGTCACGTAGTGACCGATACACCAGTTATTCCGGGATTCGCATCGACGTGATGACGCCAGTGCCAAGTGTTCGGCTTGGCAGTTTATATGGTTTGTATTTCGCGGTTGTTGCTCTGAGTATTGGATGGTTCGGCCCGTTTTTTCAGTCACTGGGATTTAGTGCGGCCGAAATCGGCATCGCAATTGGCGTTCTCACCGGTTCAAAAATTATTGCGCCTTATCTCTGGGGTACGCTCGGCGATTTGCTTCCCAATCGACTTCGTGTGGTTCAGATTGGCATTATTGGATCGACATTGGCTGCTGGGTTACTGCTGCTTGATCTCGACTTTTTAGGCCTTTGTCTCGCGCTGGCTCTGTTTGGCGTGTTTTGGAATGCCATCATCGCTCAGTTTGATACCTTGACGCTTGAGTATCTGGCTGAAAATCATCACCGATACTCGTCAATCCGCGTCTGGGGTTCAATTGGCTTCATCATCATGATGCTAGCCTCGGGCTGGCTATTTTCTGACGTCGACTATGGAATTCTGCCGTGGTTGATTATTGCTGGATTAATGATCTCTGCAGCGATCTCCATGACGCTGCCAGCACATGTGCATACCCATTCCCCAGATGAGAGTGGTGAGGGGATAGGGGCTCGGCTGGCTAACCCATCGGTTCTGATATTTTTCGTCGTTGCCTCTTTGAACCAGCTCACGCATGGACCCTTGAACGTATTTTTTACCCTTTACGTGCAGGATCATGGATACAGTGCATTTCAAGCGGGCCAGTTGTGGGCGCTAGGCGTGTTTGCTGAAGTAATTCTATTTTTCGTTTTGCCGCGGTTTATTCGAACGCTCGATCTTCGCTTCCTGCTCGTTGTATCACTAGTACTCGGATCGATGCGATGGTTATTGATCGGAGCCTATCCTGATGTGGTGTGGTTAGTGATTGTGTTGCAGCTTTTGCATGCATTCACTTTCGGAGCAATTCATTCTGTGAGTATCGAATTCATTCGCCGTTGGTTCCCAGGCAAGCTTTCCGGTCGAGGGATGGCTTTGTATAGCGGATGTGTTTTTGGGATTGGTGGGTCTTTAGGTGCAACCTTATCTGGGATTGCATGGGAATCACTCGGTGGAAGCGCGACTTTTCTATGTGCAAGTTTGATCACAGGTTGCACCGCGGTCATTGCCTGGTTCAGTCTCCGAGATGCGCGACTTGGGGCGCAATCTTTCTAGTCGAGATCCTTTGGTCTGGCTGGATTTCTGATAAACTGTCGGGCTTATTTTTCCAAGGAGATTGAAATGGCCGGTCGCACCTTATACGACAAGCTGTGGGATAGTCATCTCGTAACACAGAGAGATGACGGTAGTGCGTTGATCTACATCGATCGACACCTGTTGCACGAAGTGACTTCACCTCAAGCATTTGAGGGTCTCTCGCTGGCTGGCCGCACACCTTGGAGACTCGCGGCGAATCTCGCGACCGTGGATCACAATGTTCCAACTGAAAACCAGTCAGCAGGTGTTTCAGCTATTGAAGATCCAACCAGTCGTTTGCAGGTTCAGACGCTCGATGAAAACTGTGATGCGTTTCGTGTCACTCAATTTAAGATGGGTGATCCACGTGCCGGTATCGTTCATGTGATCGGGCCAGAGCAAGGTGCAACACTTCCAGGAATGACAGTTGTTTGTGGTGATAGCCACACTGCGACACACGGTGCTTTTGGTGCACTCGCTCATGGTATTGGTACGAGCGAAGTTGAGCATGTACTCGCAACCCAGTGTCTCGTCGCGAAAAAGATGAAGAATATGCGTGTCACGGTGACAGGTCCGCTTGGATTTGGTGTGACCGCAAAAGATGTGATCCTTGCGATTATTGGTCAGATCGGAACGGCGGGTGGAACTGGTTGCGCAATTGAGTTTGCTGGCGAGGGTATCCAGTCGTTATCGATGGAAGGCCGGATGACAGTCTGTAACATGGCCATTGAGGCAGGCGCACGCGTCGGATTGGTTGCGGTTGATGAGAAGACTATCGAATACGTTAAAGGTCGACCCTATTCGCCTCAAGGTGCCGATTGGGATCGTGCAGTTGAAGCGTGGACTGATTTAGTCAGTGATTCTGATGCGAAGTTTGACCATGAAGTGGTCGTTGATGGCACGGTGATTGAGCCGCAGGTGTCATGGGGTACTAACCCTGAGATGGTGACTGGTATCTCTGGTCATGTTCCAAATCCCAAAGCAATCGATGATCCGATTGATCGCGGAGCGATCGAGCGTGCGTTGAAATACATGGGCCTCGAGGCAGATCAGCCGATTGAGTCGATTCGTTTGGATCGTGTTTTTATTGGTTCGTGCACGAATTCACGGATCGAAGACTTACGTGAAGCTGCCAAAGTTGTTGATGGTAAGCGAGTCGCTGATTCAGTGATTCAGGCCATGATCGTACCAGGTTCTGGCTTGGTGAAAGAGCAAGCTGAGAAAGAAGGCTTGGACGTCATTTTCCGGGAAGCGGGTTTTGAGTGGCGGGATCCTGGGTGCTCGATGTGCTTAGCGATGAATGCTGATCGACTCGGTCCTGGCGAGCACTGTGCTTCAACCTCGAATCGGAATTTCGAAGGGCGTCAGGGTGCTGGTGGGCGGACGCATCTCGTGAGTCCTGCGATGGCAGCGGCGGCAGCAATTGCTGGTCATTTTGTTGACGTCAGAGAATGGTTGTAAGGGGCAAGTGATGCAGCAGTTTGTAAAAGAAACCGGTTTGGTTGTGCCTTTGGATCGTTCGAATGTCGATACGGATCAAATCATCCCGAAGCAGTACCTAAAATCCATTAAGCGGACAGGATTCGGGGTGAACTTGTTTGATGATTGGCGTTATCTGGATCCCGGCGAGCCTGGCATGGATCACGCGACGCGCCGTTTGAATCCTGATTTTGTGCTGAATGATTCACGTTTTTCAGGTGCGAGTATTTTGCTCGCCCGAGATAATTTTGGCTGCGGATCAAGTCGAGAGCACGCGCCGTGGGCGATTCTCGAATATGGCTTTAAGGCGGTAATCGCGCCGTCTTACGCAGATATTTTCTTTAACAACAGTTTTAAAAATGGCTTGTTACCTGTGGTTTTGGCCGAAAGTGAAGTGGATACTTTGTTCGCGTTAGCGACCGCTGAAACACCGATTGAGATCACAGTCGATCTAGAATCACAGACTGTAACGGGGCCAGAAGGATTCAGTGCGTCTTTCGACATCGATCCGTTCCGTAAAACGTGTTTGTTAGAAGGTCTGGATGAGATCGGTCTGTCACTCAAAGACGCAGACTCAATTAAGGCGTATGAAGCAAAGCGTGCTGTTGATGCACCGTGGCTATTTCGAGATTAAGGACGACTGATGCCGAATATTATTTTGTTATCGGGTGATGGTATTGGCCCAGAGATTATGGCTGAGGCTGGTCGCGTTCTTGATCGAGTCAATGAACAGCATGCATTGGGAATATCGACGGAGCAGTGTCTGATTGGCGGTGCTGCAATTGATGCAACCGGTGAGCCGCTGCCTGATGAGACTCTGACAAAAGCGAAGAATGCAGATGCTGTGCTATTGGGCGCTGTAGGTGGACCGAAATGGGATAGCCTTCCAATGGATAAGCGCCCTGAGAAAGGGTTATTAAAAATCCGTGCAGGCATGGATCTCTTTGCGAATTTGAGACCGGCACTTTTGTACCCTGAGCTCGCATCTGCTTCGACCTTAAAGGAAGAGGTAGTCAGTGGGCTTGATCTGCTGATTGTCCGTGAATTGATTGGTGGTATTTATTTTGGTGAGCCTCGCGGTATTGAGGGAGAGCCCGGTCAACGCGTGGGTTACAACACGGATCGTTATTCTGAGCCAGAGATCGAACGGATCGGACGAATCGCTTTTGATGCGGCGATGGCGCGAGACAAGAAGTTATGTTCTGTCGATAAGGCAAACGTTCTTGAGGTGACTGTTCTTTGGCGTGAAGTGATGGACCGTCTGAGTCAGGAATATCCTGACGTTGAGTTGTCACACATGTATGTCGATAACGCTGCGATGCAGCTTGTTCGCGCACCCAAACAATTCGATGTGATGGTGACTGGCAATTTGTTTGGAGACATTCTGTCAGACGCGGCGGCAATGCTTACTGGATCAATTGGCATGTTGCCATCGGCATCGTTGAATAGCCAAAAGCAAGGGCTATACGAGCCATGCCATGGATCAGCCCCTGACATTGCTGGCCAAGATTTGGCGAATCCGCTAGCGACGATCTTGTCGGTTTCGATGATGCTATTGCACTCATTGAACGAACCCAAAGCTGCACTCGCTATTGAGGATGCAGTGAAATCGGTGTTGGCGTCTGGATTGAGAACCAAAGACATTGCAACAGGTGCATCGGGCGAGGAAATCGTTGGATGCCAAGCAATGGGTGAAGCTGTGCTTAAGGCACTGAATTAAGGAATGATGATGCGTGTTGGATTTGTAGGATGGCGCGGTATGGTTGGTTCGGTCTTGATGGACCGGATGCGCGCTGATAATGATTTCGCTGGAATCGAGTCTGTATTTTTCTCGACATCCCAAGTAGGCCAGGATGCACCATCTGAGGCGTCGGAAAAAACATTGCAAGACGCGATGTCAACGACTGCGTTGGCTAGTTGTGATGCGATCGTGACTTGTCAGGGCGGAGACTACACGAAAGCGGTCTATGGTCCATTACGTGAATCTGGGTGGAACGGCTACTGGATTGATGCGGCATCCGCGCTTCGCATGGCATCAGACAGCGTGATCGTGCTAGATCCAGTGAATCGTGACGTGATTGATCAGGCACTGGCTGATGGCCGTAAAGATTTCATTGGCGGTAACTGTACTGTCAGTTTGATGCTCATGGCCGTCGGAAGCCTTATTCGTCAGGGATGGGTCGAGTGGATGACAGCAATGACATACCAAGCGGCCAGCGGGGCGGGTGCGAACAACATGCGCGAGTTGCTGTCTCAGATGGGTTATCTCGAGTCTCAAGTAGCGACAGAGCTTGCGACGCCATCATCTGCGATTCTTGATATTGATCGTAAAGTGACCGATGCGCTTCGTGGTGATGGCATCCCAACACAGTTTTTCGGGTATCCCCTTGCGGGAAGTCTTCTGCCGTGGATCGATACCAAACTTGATAACGGCCAGAGCCGCGAAGAGTGGAAGGCGATGGCTGAGTGCAACAAGATCCTTGGTCGTGAATCGAATCCAATGCCGATTGATGGAACCTGTGTTCGTATCGGTGCAATGCGTTGTCACTCGCAAGCGTTGACGATTAAGTTAACGCGTGACGTCCCAATGGATGAAATCAATGATGTTCTCGCCAATGGAACTGACTGGACGGATCTGATTCCGAATGAGCGTGAAGACTCAATGGCCAAGCTGACTCCGGCAGCCGTCACGGGGACGTTACGTATTCCTGTAGGACGTGTTCGTAAAATGAATCTTGGGCCTGAGTACCTCAATGCCTTCACCGTTGGTGATCAGTTACTGTGGGGTGCTGCTGAACCATTGAAACGGATGCTTTCGATTCTTAGGGACAGTCAGTGATCGAACTTGTTATCACAGGTGCCGGATCGGGTCTTTGTGACTCGGTCCTCGAAGTCATCGAAGCAGTCGAAGGAGAGTATCGCCTACGATTAGTTGACTCCATGGAGTCTGCCGGTGAGGCGCGCCGTTTTCAGGGTCGAACCGTTGTTATCGAACTCGACAGTGAAGCAGATTTGGCGACAGCGAATGTTGTTTTTGACCTGAACCAAACCTACAGCGGTGATGCGATCGTATTTGTACCCAAGTTGTCGCTTTTCGTCATGCTAAAGCGATTGTTAGGCGACCTTGGTGCCGATGCCATCAGTACCATACATGGCGTGGTCCGGGAGCCCGCGGTTGAACAGTCTCAGGGCGTCGAAGCGCTTGCCGGTCAGGTGACGCAGTTATTTAACGGTCGTGATCCTGAGCCTAAACCTTTTGGGGGTACGCTCGCGTTTAATGCGCGCACGCTCGATGAGGCTGCCTTGGTCGAAGCGCTTCAGGGGTTAGATGCACTGCAGACCGCCGATATTTCACTTGAACGTTTGCAATCAGACTCTTTTTACACAGTTCATGCGAGCCTATGGCTTGAGTCGACTGACCCCAAAGTTATTGATTCGATGATGGCCAAAGCAACTGATACATACGCGGCAGGGTTGAGTATTTCACCTGATTCTGGTCGAGTCGATCATGATGCGGCGATGCGAGTATTTGCACGTAAAGTATCGAATGATTGGGTTCATTTGATGGTGACGGCAGATCTTGAGAAAACAATATGGGCGCAGGAAGCAAAAAGCGTCTTGGTTAACGCACTAGGGACAGCATCATGAGGCGTCTGCTTATTTTTCCAATCCTTTGTTGGTCGATATTGGCATCGGCTTTTGATTGGAAGGGTCCTATCGCCGTTTCCCATCAAGGGGAACCACTAGAGGTGCGCCTTGAAGTCACCAATCTTGGATCGGTGACGCCAACCCAATTATTTCCTCTTCTCGCATCTGAATCTGCGTTCACAGCACGTGGTATTGATCGGCCTGAGTATTTGTCAGGACTCACGTATGCTGTGGATTCGAGCAATGGTCGCGTTGAACTCGTGATTCGAACGGCGACGGCTTGGACGCAACCAGAGCTCACAACGCTTGTGGAAGTCTTTACTCCTAACGGGCCAGCATTGATTCCAGTATCTGTGGGTATTGGGCCTAAGCCTGTAGCACAGCCTAAGTTGGCGCAGGAATCGCCCAAAGAAATACCTGTCATCAAACCGAAGCCACCGGAAGTCAAAGTAGCTGTTAAAGCACCAGAGGCACAAGTTGTTCAGCCAGAAGCAAGCAAGCCAAAGACCTTATCAGTTCGAAATGGTTCAACATTATGGCGTTTAGCGAAACGTGTTCAGCCTAAGGATTTGACGATCGAGCAAGTCATGATGGCGCTCTATGATGAGAACCCGAGTGCGTTTGAGTACAACAACGTGAACGCGCTGGAGAAAGGGAAGATCCTGAACGTGCCTACTGTGGCAAGAATGGGACAAGAATCGGCGCTGGCAGCGAAGCAGCGTTTTGATGCGCACATGAAGGCTCCAAAAAAGGATTTCCCACGGACCACGCGAGTTGAGTCAGTGGCGGTTGAAGCGATCCCTGAAAAGCTGAGTGCTCAAGAGAAATTAAATTCAATCGAAACAGGGCCAAAGGTTATTAATGAGACAGTAGTGAATGCTCCTGAGGCACCTGCACCTGCACCTGCACCTGCACCTGCTCCTGCTCCTGCTCCTGCTCCTGCTCCTGCTCCTGCTCCTGCTCCTGCTCCGGCGGCAGAGCCAGAAAAGCCAGCGCCAGTGGTGACCAAGAAGGACGTCGCGGCAGAGCCAGCGCCACAAGTGGTTACGGTAATCAGTCCTGAAGTCACAGAGCTTCTTGAAAAAATTACAAACTTGGAAAATAAGCTCGACGCAGTGGATGCCAAAGTTGAAGCGATTGCGAACGAGGCTCAATCAAATAAGTCTTCACCCCTACCTTTACCTGAGCCACAAGACGAAGTTACTCAGTCAGAATCCAGAGATGGATGGATGCCAACTCGGGCTGAAATTGAAGCCTTCTTAGGCACGGAAGTGGGTAAAGGTGTTCTGATTTTTGTGGCGCTGTCAGTCCTCGTGTTACTTGGTTTGCGTTTCTTTGGTGGCAAAGCTTCAGTCTCTGATGAACCAGCGTCAGTAGAGGCTCCTCAGATGCCAGAACCTGTCCAGGCAACTGTAGAACATCCTCAAGAAAGTCCTACGCCAAGCTACGCCGACGACAACTCTGAAGCGCTTGAAACTGCCATAGAGCGGCTGAAATCTAAGATTGAGGACCCTGAGAAGCTCAAAGAAGCGGAAGAATTGTATAGCGCGGGTGATGATGCATTGATTGATGCGTTTTCGGCGGATGCATTGAATCAAAATCCTGAATGGGGTGAAGATCCTGACGATGAGGCTGATGTCGCTTCTCATCAGTTAGAGTTGGCTCAAAATTACCTCGATATGGGTATGACTCAGACGGCCATCGAGCTCTTGGAACGCGTTTCGGTATCTCCTGATCAAGCGAGCGCTGAGAAGGCTCGCGCTCTTCTTGATGTCCACCGGAGCTGAAGGTCAACCTCGCCGAATTGCGATTTCCGTTGAGTATGATGGCTCAGGATATCGCGGTTGGCAGGCGCAAAAGCATGACCCGCAAGTTGTCCAGACTGAAGTTGAAAAAGCGCTTTCTAAAATAGCTGATGAACCCGTTTCGGTAACTTGCTCTGGACGGACGGATTCTGGGGTTCATGCAAGTTCACAAATCTGTCACTTCGATACAACAGCTATTCGTGATCCTTACAACTGGGTCATGGGAGTAAATACACAGTTACCAAACGATATCTCGTTGTCATGGGCACAAGAGGTTGATTCGGAGTTTCATGCGCGTTTTGGTGCGCTTTCAAGACAGTACGTGTACCTGATTCGCCGCTCATCTTTTCGAAGTGCGTTGCTCCGTAATTCAGTAACCTTTACGCATAAGGATCTTGATCCGCAGTTAATGGCTGATGCAGGACAATGTCTTCTTGGTACGCACGACTTCAATGCCTATCGCTCTGCCCAGTGTCAGGCGAAAACATCGGTTCGGACTCTCAGCCGTTTGAGTGTGCATTATCACGATGGATTAATTGCAGTCCACGTTGAAGCCAATGGATTTTTGCAGAACATGGTGCGAAATATTGTCGGCGTGCTGTCAGCGATTGGTGCAGAGGAAGAACCCGTTACTTGGGCGAAACAAGTGCTTGATTCGAAAGATCGCACTGAGGGAGGTGTGACAGCACCACCCCATGGATTGTATTTTCTTGGTCCAACATATGATGCCTCGTTTGACCTACCAGAGACCGTCAGAATTCCGCAGATAGCCAGAGACATTTTGCGCACAGATCCGTTAGAGTGTGGAGCATGACGCGAGTAAAGTTTTGTGGATTCACTGAAGAAAATGATGTCGATCAAGCGGTCGCCTTGGGTGTTGATGCCCTAGGGTTTGTATTCTATGAGCCGAGTTCTCGTTATGTGACGCCTGAACATGCTGCAAACCTAACGCGTTCGGTCCCAGCTTTTGTGACTCGCGTGGGTTTGTTCGTCAACGAACAAGCAGACTCTATTAAGCGTATATTCGAGACCGCTCGGCTGAATTTGATCCAATATCACGGTGAAGAAACACCTGAATTTTGCGACACTGTGGGGCTACCGTATATCAAGGCGTTTCGTGTACAGCAGGGGATGGATCTTCAAGCTGAGATGGATCGCTATCCGAATGCGTCCGGCTTTCTGCTAGACGCGTATGTGAAAGGACAGCCAGGTGGAACTGGAGAGCGCTTTGATTGGGGGCTCATACCTCAATCCCATGCGCCAATCATACTCGCAGGTGGGTTAACGCCTGATAATGCGAAGGACGCGATTGAACAAGTCGCTCCCTGGGCTTTAGATGTCAGTGGCGGCATCGAAACCAAGCCAGGACGCAAGGATCCTGATAAAATGGCGCGCTTTATGGAAGCGTGTCGCAACTAATCTGAGAACACTATGGCACTGACAGAACACGAATTACGATCACTGGACTATGAACCTGATGCCGGCGGGCATTTCGGTGATTACGGTGGGCGCTATGTTTCTGAAACATTGATGGCAGCTCTCAGTGAGCTTGATCAGAATTATCAGAAATTAAAAAACGATCCCGATTTTCAGCGAGAGTTTGATGCAGATTTGGCGTCCTTCGTTGGGCGTCCATCTCCTTTGTACCACGCAGAACGTTGGTCGAAAGCGGTCGGCGGAGCACAGATTTACTTTAAGCGAGAAGATCTGAACCACACAGGTGCGCATAAAGTGAATAACACCATTGGTCAGGCACTGTTAGCGAAGTATTCAGGAAAGCCTCGTGTCATTGCTGAGACTGGAGCAGGTCAGCATGGTGTTGCAACAGCAACAGTGGCCGCTCGCCTTGGTCTTGAGTGTGTTGTCTATATGGGTGCCGATGACGTTGAACGGCAGTCCCCAAACGTGTATCGGATGAAGTTGTTGGGTGCAAAAGTGGTTCCTGTGGAATCAGGTTCCCGGACTTTGAAGGATGCGCTCAATGAAGCGATGCGTGATTGGGTGACAAATGTTGATGATACGTTTTATATCATTGGTACTGTCGCGGGCCCTGCACCTTATCCTCAGTTGGTGCGTGATTTTAATGCCGTCGTCGGACGTGAGCTGAAATGGCAATCCAAAGAGTTGTTTGGGAAGTATCCAGATGCCCTCGTGGCTTGTGTTGGAGGTGGCTCGAATGCGATTGGTATGTTTTATCCGTTCTTAAAAGACACAGAAGTGGCCGTCTATGGAGTTGAAGCTGCAGGTCGAGGACTGTCGACCAATGAGCATGCAGCACCTTTATGTTCAGGCCGTCCGGGTGTATTGCATGGTGCGAAAACGTATCTGATGGATAATAGTGACGGTCAAATTGCCCATACGCATTCTGTGTCGGCGGGCCTAGATTATCCGGGCGTTGGTCCAGAGCATGCGTATTTGAAAGATATTGGTCGTGCAAATTATGTTGGCGCAACTGACGATGAGGCGTTGGCGGCATTTCACGAGGTTTCTAAAGTCGAGGGAATCATTCCTGCACTCGAAACGGCTCACGCATTGGCCTATACCAAGAAACTTGCGGCAACTATGCGTCCAGATCAGACCGTGGTCTGTAATATGTCGGGACGTGGCGATAAAGATATTTTCACGGTCGCTAAAATGGAAGGAATCTCTCTGACATGAGTAGTAACCGTATTCAACAGCGAATGGACGCATTAAAAGCGTCTGGCCGCAAAGCGCTTATTCCATACATCGTTGCTGGGGATCCAACACCAAGCGTCACTGTGCCTGCAATGCATGCGATGGTGGAAGCTGGTGCCGATATCATCGAACTTGGGATGCCATTCTCAGACCCCTTTGCCGATGGTCCTGTGAATCAGCGAGGTGCTGAGCGAGCAATTGCCGGTGGCATGACACTCCGTGGCGTCTTGGATGCTGTATCTGAGTTTCGACAAAAGGATCAAGACACCCCAGTTGTATTAATGGGTTATCTCAATCCATTGATTGCTATGGGTGAAGTTGCATTTTGTGATGGATGCCAAGCGTCTGGCGTTGATGGACTTCTCATTGTGGATATGCCACCCGAAGAGGAGGGTTCACTGGTTCAAGCCGCCAAGGCTCGCGGACTGGATTTGATTTATCTCGCAGCGCCAACAACCACTGATGCGCGCTTAGCGACGATCGGTCAAGCAACTTCTGGGTATCTCTATTACGTCTCATTGAAGGGTATTACAGGCTCATCAAAGCTTGATACAACTGAAGTATCGAAGCGAATCGAACATATGCGTCAACATATCTCTGTGCCGATTTGTGTCGGTTTTGGGATTCGTACTGCGGAAGACGCGGCAGCGATTGCTTCGACCGCAGATGGCAGTATCGTGGGAACAGTCCTGGTGAGTCAGGTAGAAGCGTTGGTCAATGATCCAACTAAGATTCCCGAAGCCCTACAATCAATTTTGAAGCCGATGCGTGACGCAATGGATGCGAACGCGTAGTCGCAGGGAGAATGCATGAGTAATTGGCTCGATAAAATTGTACCAACCGTTGTTCGTTCAAAAGCAGTTGAACGGAAGGCGAGTGTTCCTGACGGACTCTGGTCAAAATGTAGCGCGTGCGAAGCAGTGCTATATCAACCAGAACTCGAGCGCAATCAGAGTGTCTGCCCGAAGTGTGGTCATCATGGTCGACTGGGTGCGCGAGCGCGCCTGAAAGGGTTCCTCGATGAAGGCTCTCAAGTCGAGTTATTTAAAGACTTAGTCGCCGATGATCGCCTGAAGTTCAGAGATCAAAAAAAGTATAAAGACCGTCTTGCTCAGGCTCAAAAGGCCACAGGTGAGAATGATGCATTGATTGCGATGGAAGGGACTCTCAAGTCAAAACCCGTCGTGGCTGTTGCTTTTGAGTTCGCTTTTATGGGTGGTTCGATGGGGACGGTGGTCGGCGAAAAGTTTGTCCGAGCCGCTGAACTGTGCCTCGAAAAACGTGTTCCGCTTGTCTGTTTTTCAGCTTCTGGCGGTGCGCGTATGCAAGAGGCACTGTTGTCATTGATGCAAATGGCAAGAACGTCTGCTGTGCTTGAAAAAATGCGCGAGCAGGGTATTCCGTACATCTCTGTGTTAACAGATCCTGTGTTTGGCGGTGTTTCGGCTTCATTTGCAATGCTTGGTGATTTAAATATTGCAGAACCAAAGGCCCTAGTCGGCTTTGCCGGCCCTCGAGTGATCGAGCAGACCGTTCGTGAAACGTTGCCAGAAGGTTTTCAACGGGCGGAATTTCTTTTAGAGCACGGCACAGTAGATATGATCGTCCCACGACCTGAAATGCGTGACACGATTGCGCGTGTTTTATCTCGTTTGAGCCATTGAGAACGCTGTCTGATTGGGAGTGTCATCTCGAGACACTCTCACCTCCTTCGCACATTGAATTAGGCCTTGATCGTGTTGGAGCGGTATGGTCGCGCCTGAAGCGCTCGGGTCCGTCACAGGTTGTGACTGTTGCTGGCACCAATGGTAAAGGCTCAACAGTCGAGACTGCGGGCGTCATTGCAGATCACGCTGGACTCACTTATGGGCAATACACCTCTCCGCATATTCATCGGATTCATGAGCGTATCCGGATCAATGGTCAGACGGTTTCTGATGATCAATTGGTTCACGCATTTGAAACAGTTGAGGCGGCTCAATCTGGTGTTTTTTTAACCTACTTTGAATTCTTGACGTTAGCGTGTTTTGTTCTCTTTGATGAAGCAGAGTTGGATTTGTGGATTCTAGAAATTGGCCTTGGGGGCCGCCTTGATGCGGTTAACATTATTGACCCTGATGTTTCAGTGATTACCTCAATCGGTCTTGATCATCAGGCATATCTGGGAGATTCCTTAGAGGCTATCGCATGTGAAAAAGCGGGTGTGATGCGGCAAGGCGTTCAAACATTCTCAGCGGCATCAAATGTCCGTGAGACACTGAATAATGAAGCCGAGCGTTACGACGCATCTCTGTCTTGGCTCGATGAGTCATTCGATGGCTGCAAACTCAATTTGCCGAGGTCTGGATTACAACTCGATCTATCGGATGGACAGTTGCCAAATCATTCAGTCGCATTGGCTTGTCTTGCAATGGATGCACTTGGACACATCACGTCACGATCCATCGAAACCAGATTAAATCAAGCAACGGTCACGGGGCGGATGTCGCGCCACATGCTGTGCGGGCGACAATTCATACTTGATGTTGGTCATAATGCCTTAGCCTGTGAATTTGTGACTCAGTCGCTTGATGCAGTGATTCCGCATTCAGACCGCGTGGTTATATTTGGCGCTTTAGCCGACAAAGATGTCGATGCGATGCTTCCAATTCTGCGAGCCTACACCGACCGTATTGTATTGGTGGGAATTGATGGCTCTCGCGGCCGCTCTGTTGATGTCTTGAGGGCTTCGTGGCTATCACTTTTTGGACAGACGTGTTGGCGGAGTTTTGCTACACTTAGCGACGCGATGAGGGAGCTTCCTTCTGAACTGAATGTAGATGATCAGATACTGGTCATAGGATCCTTTGTATTAGTGGCAGACGCACTTAGGCATGACCTCTTCAACTGAACAATCGCAAACAAATCCGACTTCTCATCGGCGTAAGCATCAATGGATTGGTGCGGCAACTCTGGTGGCTTTGGCAGCACTTGTTTTACCTTGGCTATTAACACCGCGTTTTGAATCAATTCGGGAACAAGGGCCGCAACTTGCACGGTTACCTGACCCTCCTGCAATCGCTTCTTCGCCGGTTGTTCCACCCGTGATTGACCAGGAGGCATTGAATGCGAGTCGCGATAAACTCGACGCCTTGATGGGTGCTCCTGTTGGTGATGAGTCTCAGGCCAGTTTTATTCTTCAGGTCGGTGCATTTAAAAATCGAGAAAATGCTCAAGCCCTTCAGACTAAGCTTGAAGCTCTCGATGTGGGCCGTGTGTATTTGCGTACCGAAGAGTCACTGACTCGGGTGTATGTGGGGCCTTTACTCGATCGAGCAACGGCAGAATCAGCCTCAAGTACCATTCAAACTCAACTCTCATTGAAGGCGCAGATAAAACAGTATGACGTGCGTGAGCACGGGCAATCATGACCGAACAGCTAGATTCGGGCTTGGGCTTAGCGCCATTTGACTGGGCCATCATTGCGGTCCTTGCGATCTCGACACTCATGAGTTTGCGTCGCGGCTTTCTCAAAGAGGCCCTGAGTCTCGGTACATGGATTGCAGCATTCGTTGTTGCGCGCCAGTTTCATGGGCCGATGGATCAACTACTTGAGACTCAAATTGTTGATTCTTTGATGCGCTCGATCGCTGCCTTTGCTGCTTTATTTGTTGGGACCTTGCTGGTTGGAGCGGCACTTGGATTTTTGCTTGGTGCTTTAATCAATGCGACGGGTTTGTCATCGACAGATCGTGTATTGGGAATGGTTTTTGGGTTTGCACGTGGTGCGCTTATTGTCACGGTGGTGATTGGATTATTAAATCTAACCCCATTGGTGAATGACAGTTGGTACACTAATGCCTCGCTTGTGCCTCATTTTGAGACCGTCGCTCAATGGGCTTTGGAACAACTGTCAGCCTCTGGCTTTAAACCGTCAATTAGCTGACGAGAAGGATTTCGAT
>CAJXTO010000003.1 GCA_913061245.1 uncultured Oceanospirillales bacterium | reverse complement strand
GGGACGATATAAATCAGCCAGTCAATGAGCCCAATCTCTGGTCCGTTCATATGGTAAAGCCAAAAAAGACTCGACCAGAGAATTTGGGCTGAGAATGCGGCCTTACAAATCATCTCCATCCCAAAGCGTCTGACATAGCGTGCATTCACAAGCGAAGAAATCGCGATTGATGCTGCGGTCGAACCAAACAAAACAGGAAACCAGTCACCAGTTTGGTAGATATCCTGAAAGATATGTTGCGCGCTACTGAGATAGCTCACCAATCCGCCAAAGCTCACTCCAGCTGCAATGGTAAAGCGCATGGTTTTTTGATTGGTGACTACGGTTTGAAACGCGTCGCGTAGATGCTCCCGTGTAATGGTACGTCGTTCAACAAGCGTCTCGGGCTGTCTTAAACTGAACCAGATAAGAATAATCGCCGAAAATCCACCAAGCGTCATAAACAGCAAATGCCAGGTGCCGAACCATAAAACCACTTGCCCGATCATTGGCGCAAACACAGGTACCAAAATGAAAATTGTCATCACAAACGACATGATTCGAGCCATTTCACGACCAGCAAAGCGGTCACGAACCATGGCTTGGGTCACGATGCGTGTCGCGGCACCACCGAACCCTTGGAGCACGCGCCCCGCGATTAGAACAGTAAAGGAGTCAGTCCATGCACAAATCGCTGTTCCGATCAGAAAAATCACAATGCCGATTTGAATTGATCCGCGGCGACCAATTGCATCGGATAGAGGGCCAAAAACAAGTTGCCCAAAAATAAGACCGGCAAAAATCCCTAAAATCACCCATGAAATTCGGTGCGGTTCGGTCAGGTTAAGATCAATCGCCATGTAGCCCATCGCTGGCAACATCATGTCGATCGCGAGTGCGATTGTGGCCATCAAAAACGCGGCAAGTGCAATAAACTCGCTTGGTCTTTGCTGTGTGTTGACCTCAGCCATACAGAATCCGTTGAGAAGAAGAGCGAAGGGGCTTAATGTGATGGTATCTCGAATTAAGGATTCACTGCTATGCCTAATACGCTCGTTTCTGTCGACTGGTTAAATGATCATCTTGATGACCCAAACGTCATCGTGTTGGATGCGTCCTATCATCTGCCCACGGCCAAAAGAGATCCTGATGCTGAGTTCGTTGAACAGCATATTCCAGGTGCTCTGCGGTTTGATATCGAAGAAATCTCTGATCATGAGGCAACACTCCCGCACATGCTGCCAACTCCTGAACAGTTCGATGAGGCCATGCAAGACCTCGGTGTTGGCGCCGGCATGCAGGTGGTTGTGTATGACAGTGTCGGGCTGTTCTCAGCGGCGCGTGCATGGTGGATGTTCCGATATTTCGGTCATGATGAGGTTGCTGTGCTTGATGGTGGTCTGCCAGCCTGGATGGATGCAGGCCATGCAGTGGAATCAGGTCGAGGCCGGGTTGTCCCGCCTCCACACCCATTTAAGTCGCGCGTTCATGCTCAGTGGGTTGTTGATGCTGAGGATCTGTTGAATAACATTGATTCTCAGGAGCACTTGGTTCTTGATGCGCGCGCCAATCCCCGGTTTAAAGGGGAAGCTGCCGAGCCACGTCCAGGGATGCGTGCAGGACATATCCCCGGTAGTGCAAATGTGCCATTCAGCGATCTATTAGACTCAGATACAGGGCGCTTTAAATCGGCTGACGACGTGCGCTCACGATTTGCCGATGCGGGTGTGGATCACTTGCCTGTGATTGTCAGTTGTGGATCTGGGGTGACCGCCTGTGTGCTCGCGTTGGGGCTTGAGATTGCAGGCCTGCCAGAGCCTAAACTCTATGATGGGTCCTGGTCTGAATGGGGAAGCCGAGATGACCTCCCCATTGAGACTGGAAATTAGGCGTTATAGATTTTCGAAGACACAAGCGATGCCCTGTCCGCCACCAATACACATGGTGACTAATGCATAACGGCCATTGATGCGTTTGAGTTCATACAGTGCCTTTGTGGCAATAAAGGCGCCAGAGCAGCCGACAGGGTGGCCAAGGGCAATCGCGCCACCATTAGGATTGGTTTTACTCATATCGAGATTGAGGCCCTTGGCAACTGCAAGTGCTTGCGCTGCAAACGCCTCATTCGACTCAATGACATCCATATCATCGACACTTAAGCCCGCATTGGCGAGCGCACGCTGGCTTGCCGGAATTGGACCTTCACCCATGATGTGGTTCGGGACGCCAGCCAAGGCATAGGAGACCAGACGAGCCATGGGTGTATGACCGTCTTTCTCTGCTTGCTCTCGATTTGCAAGGATCAGGAAGGCTGCGCCATCGTTGATACCGGATGCGTTACCTGCAGTGACAGTACCGTCTTTCTTGAACGCAGGCCGCATTTTTGCCAGGTCGTCCATGGTTGTTCCTGGGCGAACATGTTCATCTGTATCGATCGTGATATCGCCTTTTCGAGTTGATTTGATGATCGGAACGATCTGATCCTTAAAGCGGCCTGCTTCGATTGCCTCTGCGGCACGGCGATGTGATTCCACTGAAAATGCATCCTGCTCTTCACGGGTGAGACCCCATTTTTCAGCAAGATTTTCAGCAGTGATCCCCATGTGTCCAGCACCAAAGGGATCGGTGAGAGTTGCCACCATTAAATCAATCATCTGCGCATCACCCATGCGCTTACCAAAGCGAAGATCGGGAGACATGTAGCCTCCTTTTGACATGACTTCGACACCACCGCCTGCGCCATACTGAATATCGCCCAGCATAATTTGCTGAGCAGTCGTCACGACACCTTGTAGACCTGACGAGCATAGACGGTTGACTGTTAAGGCAATCGACTCCATTGGCATGCCCGCGCCCACAGCGACGCATCGAGAGACATAGGCAAATCGAGAATCTGTCGGAATACAGTTTCCGCACGTTAATGATTCGAGTTGTGATGCATCAACGCCTGAACGACGAATTGCTTCGGTTAATACTGTGGCACCAAGTTCCTGTGGTTCGAAAGAAGACAGACCGCCACCAAAGGCTCCAATAGCACTGCGCGCAGCAGATAAGACGACAACATCATGGGACATGATTGATTCCTTTAATCATTATTGTGATGACTCGCATACATGAGTCTGTTAATCGGTTGTACACAGTGCGAGAGTGAAGAGCAATGCACCCTTGGTTGAGTCAAACCAAAGTCTCGTGTAGTGTCGCCGCCTGTTTGCAAGGGATTGTCACAACAAGGAATTTTCATGCTGCATACGTTTCAGAGGGATTGGTTATCCAACACCCGTGGTGATTTATTGTCTGGATTGGTGGTTGCGCTCGCGCTGATCCCTGAAGCGATTGCCTTTTCGATCATTGCAGGTGTTGATCCAAAAGTGGGTCTCTACGCCTCATTCTGTATCGCCGTTGTGATTGCAATCACAGGCGGCAGACCTGGAATGATCTCAGCTGCCACCGGTGCGATGGCGCTTTTAATGGTCACGCTCGTTAAAGAGTATGGACTCCAATACTTACTCGCAGCATCTGTTCTGACTGGGGTGCTTCAGATCGCTGCCGGTTATCTACGTCTTGGCAGTTTGATGCGTTTCGTATCACGTTCTGTCGTGACTGGATTTGTAAACGCCTTGGCGATTCTTATTTTTATGGCGCAGTTGCCCGAGTTAACGGATGTCACGTGGCATGTCTATGCGTTTACAGCGGTTGGTCTCGGGATTATTTACGGATTCCCATACGTCCCTGTCGTGGGTCGTGTGATTCCTTCACCCTTGGTGTGTATCGTCGCGGTGACCGCGATTGTACTTGGTCTTGGTATCGATATCCGAACAGTCGGTGACCTCGGCGAGTTACCAGATTCATTGCCGGTCTTTTTGTGGCCAGAGGTTCCGCTGAATTTAGAGACACTGATGATCATCCTGCCGTATTCAATCTCAATGGCGGTCGTGGGTCTCCTTGAGTCTTTGATGACAGCAACAATTGTTGATGATTTCACAGACACTGAGAGTGATAAGAACCAGGAGTGTCGTGGCCAGGGGATCTCGAATATTGTCGCAGGCTTCTTCGGTGGCATGGCGGGTTGCGCAATGATTGGCCAGTCTGTCATCAATGTGAAATCAGGAGGGCGAGGGCGCCTGTCGACCTTTGTTGCTGGTGTATTCTTAATCATCATGGTGGTCTTCTTAGATGACCTGATTTCTCAGATCCCGATGGCTGCTTTGGTCGCGGTGATGATTATGGTGTCGATTGGAACATTCTCTTGGGACTCGATTCGTAAGATTCGTGAATACCCACCTTCATCGAGTCTGGTCATGATTGCGACAGTCATCGTTGTTGTGTTTACACATAACCTCGCACTCGGTGTTTTTGTGGGTGTATTGCTCGCATCACTTTTCTTTGCCAATAAAGTTGGCCGTTTCATGGGGGTTCGCTCTGAGCGCCTTGATTCAGTGACCAAGCGTTACACTGTTGTGGGCCAAGTTTTCTTTGCCTCATCGGATGCATTCACCCATTCGTTTGACTTCAAGGAAGTGAATGAAAAGGTGATCATCGATGTCCACCATGCCCACTTTTGGGATGTGACAGCAGTCGCTGCACTCGATAAAGTCGTCATGAAGTTCCGCCGTGAGGGTGCTGAAGTTGAGCTCATTGGCATGAATGAGGCGAGTCAAACGATTGTTGATCGGTTTGGCGTGCATGATAAGCAGGATGTCTCGGATATCCTCGAATCGCATTAAGGAAGCACGATGAAACAGATTTTTGCATGTGTTGATGGATCACGCGTAACCGAGTCCGTTTGTGATGCAGCCGTTTGGGTTGCCAATCGCGTGGATGCTCCCTTGACTTGTTTGCACGCACTTGAGCATGAGAGTGCGCCGCTAGCTGGTGATCTCTCCGGATCGATTGGCCTCGGTGCGCGCGAAGATTTATTGTCCGAAATGATCGAGCTTGAGGCGCAGAAGGCGGCACTTGAAATAAAACAAGGAAAGCTCGTTTTGGAAGCCGTCTCGAAGCGAGCAGAAGAGCAGGGTGTCGATCAGGTCAATGCGATGCAACGTCACGGCGCCTTGACAGAAACTCTGAGCGAATTTGAAGACGATATCCGTGTTCTTGTGATCGGCCGCCAAGGGGAGGCGCATGAGGCCTTTGCTGATGCGATTGGAAGTCATATTGAAAGTGTGATCCGTACCTTGCATCGGCCTGTATTGGTTGTTGCAGAGGGCTTTAAAGCACCGAGCCGGTTCATGCTCGCCTACGATGGCAGCGAGACTGCCAATAAAGCCCTACAAATGGTCGCGGAGAGCCCATTGCTCAAGGGGCTGGAGTGTCATCTGGTGGCTGTCAAAACACAGTCCTCTGGTGCAATCGAGGCAGCTCTTGAAGGCGCGTCGAAACAACTCGACTCTGCTGGCTTTGCAGTCTCGTCGGCGATGCTCGAGGGGACTGTGGTTGATACCTTGATTGAGTATCAGAAAGAGCATCAGATGGAGTTGACGATCATGGGTGCCTACGGACACTCACGGATTCGACAGTTCTTTGTGGGGAGTCAAACGACAAAAATGCTCGCAAAATCGACCACCCCGCTATTACTGTTACGTTAAGAGATATTGAGCAGACGATCCAAATGATCGACAAATTTCAGGGATGAAGTGATGCCAAAGATTGAACAGTTACTGAAAGGTTTCGCAGATTTTCGCGAAAACTACTTCGAAAAAGACACCGCGTTATTTAAACAACTGTCCACACAGGGTCAAAAGCCATCAACGCTCCTCATCTCATGCTCTGACAGCCGTGTGGATCCGGCAATTCTTTTCGGAGTTGAGCCGGGCGAGCTCTTTGTCGTGCGCAATGTGGCTAATTTAGTCCCGCCTTATGAGCCAGATAATCGTTTGCATGGAACGAGTTCTGCTATTGAGTTCGCGGTACGGGATTTGAAGGTCTCGCAAATTATTATCCTGGGTCATTCCAATTGCGGCGGAATTCACGCGCTCTGTAACCATATGAAGGGTGAAGTGTCTGAACGTGAATTTATCGAGCGCTGGGTGTCGATTGCAGCCGATGCCGTTAAACCTCATGTCGATGAATCACCGCAATATGCAGAACAGGCGGCAATTCGTGCATCGGTTCAGAACTTAAAGACGTTTCCGTGGATTGCAGAGCGTGTTGTATCAGGTGATCTGACGCTTCATGGGTGGTGGTTTGATTTGGCGGCAGGGGAGCTCTCTGTTGTGTCAGAAGAGCGCGCGCACGCCTAGCCGTTAAACAACCGAAACGGTCGTGGCCCGCGGAAGATCATCAAATAGATCGATACCAGAGCAGTCAGGACATAAAACAGCAAAGTCCAACCTGGGATCGAGAGCGATAAAAACGTCCACTGCACTTCAGCGCAGCTCCCGGAACCGAGCAGCATGGTCTGTAAGCTATCTGCAAGCGGGAACCGTTCGATCATAAAGTAGATATCAGGCCCACAAGCGGGAACTTCGTCTTCTGGAAGTGACTGCAGCCAGAGTTGTCTCGATGCAAGCCAAATTCCAAGTCCAGAACTGATCAAGCCGATTGATGCAAAGATCAGTCGTGATGCGTAAAAAGGAAGCATGTAAAAAAGACATGCAATACCAATCAGGGCAAACATCACACGTTGGGCAAGACAGAGCGCGCAGGGAACGAGTCCTGAGACATATTCCATATAGAAAGCGGTTGCCAGCAGTGCTGTACAAATAAGGGCTGTTATAAACGCGATCCGCGCACTATAAGAAGACATCAGGCCTCCATTGCTTTGGACTGAGTGTAGCCGACGTCTTGGCGAAAAGTCATGAACTCATTGATTGAACTGTTGGGCCGAAGAGCGCTTTTATTTCTTCTTGGCTTTTTTCTTATCGAGTTCAGGTCCAGAGTAGGACTCGACGCCAAGGGTCAGGGCATAACATGCAAGCTCAATCGCTTTAGGAATGGCAAACTTCTCACCGTTACGCTCACCTTTCTCGTAATATTGAATGATACGAGATTTAAGTCCCAAGGCCGACGCAGCATCCTTTTGCGTCATTTTCATCAGTTTTCGCCAGGCTTTAAATTCTGATGGTTTCATAACCCGTCCTTAGTTTTTTCGGGAGTATACGCACCTCTTGCGGAGTGGCCAACCTCACTACTGCTTTCTAAAAAGAGTTGATGTGCTCTTACAATCCAATACAGAACGATGGCGTTACACACATGCCAGAGGAAATGGGTTCCCATAGGTAAAGCCTCGCATACAAGGAGGTCAATACTCCGAAATCCCAGTGAGACCGGGAAGAGAGCACTCGCAAATAAGAGATGTAGTCGAACGATGCCTTTCGGGTGCAAGCCTGCGGCGATGACAAGGAGAATCCAGGCGGGCGCATAGGCTAACGAGCCATTCAATACACCCGAGGGAATGAGTCCGCTGACAACAATAAATAGACCGATTAATCCAATAACCCACCATTTTGGCCACTGCAGGTGCCGTGTATAAAGAACCCAGATTGCCGTCAGGATGAATCCCTGGATTGGGATCACATCGAGTAAAAGCGTGGATGAACTAGCAAACGCATGGAACAGTCCAGAGCCAATTCCAATCGCAGCAAGCCAGGCTATTAATAAATAGCTTGTTGGTGATTGCGTCCTAGAGCGGGCCAGTAGAGCAGCGGCAACTAAGAAAGCCAAATTGGTGACGAGTCCAAATGGCTCATCCAAAATATCTACCGTTGTTCGTTCGCAATACAGATCGATTTCTGGGGGCATCCGCGGTTTATCTCTCACGAAACATTGCTCTGTCGATACTTCGACTGTCCACAGATGAATAGTCAAGCGTTGTGATTTGTTGAAAATAAACGTTTCCGGTATTTTTATGAAACATTGTTGAAGTATTTAACTTAACTAATTGAATTAATTTGATTTAATTTTAATGATCAAAAATTGATCAAACGCATCGAGTGCAGGTGACTTGGGGACTTGCGAGTTTGCTTCAGTTTTTATCCAAATAGTTATCCACAGGATTTTTGGGTAACGATTTTGTCAATACATCGGAATAAAAAATTTTAGAGAATTGAAACATCTGAAAGATGCCTCATCATGTACGTCTTATTAAGGAGTCCACAATGCTTGATCTAAAAACTGCAAATAATATTGTCAATCACATCATTGATGCTGCTTCAAAGCGTAGCGATCTCAAGCCGATGACAGCGGTCGTTGTCGATGCTGGCGGAGCGGTTATTGCCTCTCAGCGACAAGATGGAGCCTCGCCAATTCGTGTTGATCTGGCGAAAGGTAAAGCACATGGAGCGGTAATGATGGGAATTAGCAGTCGGAAACTGGGTGAGCGTGCCGAGCATCAGGCGTATTTTATTCAAGCCATGAATGCACTCTGTAATGGCTCGCTCGTACCTGTTGCTGGTGGTGTCTTAGTGCGTGATGAATCAGGAGTCATCATTGGCGCTGTCGGTGTGACAGGTGATACATCTGATAATGATGAAGAATTAGCAATTGCTGCGATTGAAGCGCAAGGATTAACGCCTGACGTCTGATTCCATGATTCGGCTCAGCGAATGGTCGTCGTGTAGGCGGCGGCGTTATCGCTTGGGTCGGTTTTGGGGAGAGGGGCCAATCGCATGTGTGATTGGTCTTAATCCGTCAACTGCAGATGATCAGTTTGATGATCCAACCAATCGACGTCTCATCGGATTACTCGGTGCACACGGATTCAAAGGCTACTGGCTAATCAATCTCATACCTGAGTCAACGCCATATCCTGAAAAGTTAGGAAAACACCCGCGACGTCTCTCGAATAAAAACCAATCGGTCATTCATGAGACCGTCAGATCGACAGATACCCTGATCATTGCCTGGGGTGCCGGTGCGAGTCGTTGTCCCTTTCGGTATGCATTGGTTGATAGCTTCGATGCTGTGCAGTGCTTTGGAGTAACTCAACATGGCGAGCCGAAGCATCCTTTATATTTGCCATCCAATACGACCCTTAAACCCTTTCCAGGGTATTGCCCCTAAGGCGCTAAGATTCCTTTAAGGATGCCTCGCATCGATTCGCGATAGGCCTCATCTGACGATAGACCTGATTCCACGAAATGTAGGCGTGCATTAGGAATGGATTGAGCGAGTGCCTCTGCAAGGCCAGCAGGATGTAATGCGTCTTTGTTTTGAGCAATGACATCAGTTTTGCAGTCGAATTGGCTGAGCTCCTCTGGGGTGAGTGTTAGCGCTTCAGTTTCAAGCGCATCCATCCAAATCATCAGTTCTTCAAGTCTAGGGTGCTCGAGAAGTCGCCGATATGTTTCTTGGTTGCGAGGAGCGGTCAATTGCAGTGCTTGGAACGCAGGGTGTTGCTCAAGACAGGTTGCCCACTGATCTCTTGGTTTTGTTCTGAAAATATCGCGAAGTACTCGAAATACATCAAAGTGTGACGTGTCACCATCAACTGAGAAAGCAGGGCGGGCAATCACCAACCGCTGAATATCGAGATCGCGCGTTAATTCCATCGCCAATGCGGCCCCAAGCGAGATGCCACCGACCATAAATGGTGTTTCTCCAAGATGGGCTATGAGTTCACGAACGTCACTCACGGCACGTTGGAACGAGAGCGTATTTGGGTGTCCAAGATGACTGAGGCCGTGACCACGAGTGTCGAGACAGACAAGACGGATATTCTCGAGTTCAGGCCAGACTTCGAGGACTTGGCGATGGTCCATCGCAAAACCATGCTGGAACACAACGAGCCGTCCATGGCCGCTGTCGTAGTAGGTGAGTTCTGTTTGATCCGATGCTTTAAACTGGTAAAGCATCGGTAATCTGACTAAAGAGAATCGGCTTCCTCAATCGAATCCTGGCCGAGATAAATGACGCCAGGCGCTTTTTCTGGGGCTTCTGTCGATTGCTCATTAATTTGATTCCACCAACGCGCGAACTCATCTTTTGACATCTGGTGTGGGTAGAACGTACCTGATTGATTGTGGTCTGTATTCATCACTTACTCCTGAAGATTCGGGTCAGTGACGATCCTTGTCGTTATTTACCACCTTGGTCACAGTATCCTGCACAGGTTTCGATTCGACTGCAAGCAAGTGATGGTCGTATGCACTTGTTTCGCTATCATGTTTTTTGTGCTTCGACCGATTCAAAGTCAACGGAGGAATTATCGTGCGAATACTGTGTTTTTTGTTGAGTCTAGTGACAAGTCAGATCGTTCTTGCTGAAACTTGGGTATGTCGTCATGACAGTCCGGAACGCGAAGATTTAACGTTCATGCCGCAAGCCGATGGGACAGTCGCATGGCAGCATCAGAAACTGGGTTCACTTGATCCGTTAGCTTTGATTGTGAATTCCGATGGGTTGCTGACCATGGCAACACAACGCGTCAACATCATGTATTCCCGGTTTTTCCATCTCGATAAATTCAGCGGTCGCATGGGTGAAACCACTTTTCGCGCATCGACACTCCGTCGGCTTGAAGAGAAAGATCCTGAACTCAACTGGGATATGGTCACAACGCTTTGGCAATGTGAGTCGAAAGAAGCCGGTTCTAAGTAAGTTGGATCTCACACGTGATGAGATCATGATCTGAGAGCGTTCGATTGTCAGGTCCGATTGCAGGGACTGTCTTTGGGCTCTGTGCAACTAATTGCTTCACCATCAGCCAATCAATCCGTCCAAGCGGCGGCCTCGGGTAGCCACGTTCTCGGGGACGCTGGGTCGAATCGTGGGTGTTACAGGTTCCCCACTGAAAGCCTTTTGCATGCGCGAGCTCAAACAGTGGTTCATAAGCCACTGGGTTAATAAACCGATCCGGCGTGACTGCACCGAGTTGTGCGCGTTCGCGAAACGGGTCGGTATAGAGTGTTGGGTTAAATGTTGAGGTATTTAAATCACCCCCAAAGACACAGGGACGATGGTCGAGACGTGTTTGGAATAATTCAGCGAGTGCATCTGCACGGTCATCGGGCCCTTGATTGTTTTCCAGGTGAGTGGTCATGATTTGAATATCGCCACTATCAGTTTCAAGACATGCGCCTAACGCAATCCTCCCGCCAAGTCGTGGTTCATGAAACTTGCGATGCCACCAACTCCCGTCGCTCTGACTGAATCGATGTAACCAAGGGCTTTTGAGTGGGAAGCGACTGATAATGGCATTACCGTGCAAGCCAGCCCTGTTTTCAGGTTCCGTCGGTGTCGCCAACTCCCATGCATTACCGAGTTCGAGTTCAATAAACTCAACAGCAAATAGCCCATGCCAGCCAAGCTCCTTAGCGAGCTTTTGTGTTGTATGGACTTGCTCAGATCGACTCATACCGCAATCCATTTCACTGAGCATGACCACATCGAGCGCTTGATCTTGAATCAGTTGGCTCGCGGCCAACCAGTCACGGCCTCGCTCTAAATTCCAAGCACCGATTCGGAATCGATTTGATGCGCGCTCTATCGATTCACCAGAAAGGATCTGCAGTTCATTTAAACAGGCAAACTGCTCTGCCCACATGCCATAGGGTTCCCCATTATCCACCGCTTGTAATGCATCATTTCTGAGTGATACGGGCGGGATCGAGAGGTCAGTAACACGTTTTGTCATAAAACTCTGTCAGACTCCTTACCTGAGGTGATTATGGACTGTATTGCACATCGCGGATCTGCAAATCGAGTGCCCGAAAATTCAATTGCGGGGATTCACTACACGGCATCCCATCATATTAAACAGATCGAATGCGACATTTCTGTTGCATCCGATGGAGTGGCTGTGATTTTTCATGATGAATATTTACGTCGGATGACGGGTGATCCTCGTTCAGTCCTAGCGTTAGGAAGCGCTGAATTGGCTGAAATTCCGCTGATTTCACACCATATCGGACCAACACAATATATTCCGCTTGCCGAAGATTGGATGCGAGAAGCCGCGCGCTACGATTTGTTTTTACATCTTGAAATTAAAGTCCACGATAATGAAGTAGAACGCGTTGCGACTGCTGCTTTGGATGCATTTGACCGTTCGGGATTACTGCCATCGCAGGTTCGTTTCTCATCATTCTCATTGGATGTAATTCAACTCATTCGAACAAAACGACCGGAGTTTGAAGTGGGTTTGGCTGCCATCCGGCTGTCGGATGTCGCTATCGAAACTCTCGACTCGCTGGAGCTCACCTCAGTCCATTTAGACATCGATTATCTCGATTCCGAAGCGTTGGAGTTGGCTTTCACGCGAGGATTTAAGGTGTGTGTCTACACAGTGAATTCAGCAGATCAGCTCGTCGCTTTGCCGGTGGATCGGATTGATTCCGTATTCACAGATGATCCATTGAAGCTCATGAATGAGCTTAAGACCCTGAAAATTTCAAAATAAGCCCTATTAATGCGATTGGAGGTATTGTTCGTGCGGTATTTTGATGTAGGCCAGAATCCTGTCATGATCAATAAAGACGGGATCGTGTATCGACTGGATGCCAATAATTTGTTGGTCGAAGAACCATTAAGTTATCAGTTGTCTGAGGAAGCTATTGAACTCACCGAAGTGAGTTTTTTGAGACGATTTAGTGATCGGCTCGCTCATGCGTTTATCCACTCGCTCGATTCTGAAATAGGCCATTAATCGGTCCCAATCAGACAAGAGACTAACAGCCAATGAACCTAGAGACTGTGCTTCAGGTGGAGCATTATTCGGACGCCTTGTTTTCGTTTAAAACAACGCGGAGTGCAGATATTCGTCCGTTTAAGGCCGGTCAATTTACAATGATTGGAATGGCCGATGATGACGTATTACGTGCCTACAGTATTGCTTCGGCACCGCATGAAGAGCATCTCGAATTTCTCTCGATCAAGGTGCCTGGTGGCCCACTCACGGAACGTCTCAAAGATATTCAAGCCGGTGATCAAATCGAAGTAGGTGATCGGCCAACTGGGACGCTTGTTCTCGATAATCTACAGCCGGGTAAACGCTTGTGGTGTGTCGCGACAGGAACGGGTCTCGCTCCATTTCTTTCCATTGTGAGAGACCCACAAACCTTTGAGCGTTTTGAGCAAGTCATCGTCACACATACCGTGCGAACGACCCAAGAGCTTGCCTATGCTGATCTCTTATCGTCTCTTCCAATCACTTATTACCCGACAGTGACCAGAGAACCGTTTCAGACACCAGGACGAATCACAGAGCGGATGGATAATGGGTCGTTATGGTCCGATTTAGCCCTTGACCCTTGGGCGGCCGACGAGGATCGCGTGATGATTTGCGGTTCGCCGGAATTCAATAAAGAGCTGAGGACTCGACTCGAGAGCCTGGGTTTTGCCCATGGGACCAACCGCGCTCCAGGTGAATTTGTCCAAGAGCGCGCGTTTGTTATGCAGCGAGCGGACTAGCGATCTTTTAGTCGCTTCAACATATCAAACAAAATGGATGAATCGCGGGTGCCGAGATCCTGATCCATGATTGTTTGATACTGGCTTGCCACAAACTCGAGGCAGGGAAGTGGAAGTTTCTGAGCTGTTGCAGTCTCTAGCGCGATACCAACGTCTTTTGCATGCAGTCGTGCCTCGATTCCGGCATCAAAATCTTCTGCAATCATTTTAGGAGCCATGAGCGACATCATCTGACTGCCACCCATACCATCTTTGATGGCCTCAAAAACGGCCTGTGGATCCGCACCTAAATTTTTTGCAAAAGTTAGGCATTCAGCGACGCCTTCAATGGTGATGGTTTGGGCGATCTGATTGCTCAGCTTGGCAATTTGTCCATGACCGGCATCACCGACGCGAGTAATTGCTTTGGCATAACAGTCGATGATCTGATTTGCGCGCTCACATGCTTCAGGCCGACCACCCTGCATCACGATCAAGCGCGCTTCTTCTGAAGCCCACACACCGCCTGAGACTGGTGCATCAACAAACTCCATGTCCGCTGCACGAAGTCGTTGTGCGATTTCCATCGTGCGAGCTGGATCAATGGTTGAATGATCGATAAAGAGCGTTCCTGGTGACGCGCTATGAATTGCACCGTCATCTCCTGTCAGCACAGATTCAACATCGTTTGTTCCTGTGACATTGGTGATCACAATATCAACATCTGTCGCGACGTCACTGATACTTAAACAGGGTATTGCCCCTTGATCGATGAGTTCTTTGGCCTTGCCTTCAAACACCTCAGCGCGTCGTGCATAAAGTTTTAGTTTGAAACCCCGATTGATAATGTGACGAGCCATCGGTAACCCCATGGTTCCGAGGCCGATAAAACCTACTGTGAGTGTCATGCTGTGCCTTTGGGTCTGTTGTTTTATTTTTTAAAAAAACGCGTTACGCATCTTGCATTGATTGTATTGCACTCTGCAACTGTCATCGCCGCCGATCGCCCATGGTGGGAGGCCGACGTTGCGACAGAAATGGCGCGCATGGAAGCACAAAATGAAGCGATTAGGCAGGCAATCGAAACTGAGCTTCGCTTTCACAATAACGCGGTATTTGCCGAACTTGAGAGGGTGTCTCAGTCCTACCTTGAACAGACCGAAGCACGCTGGACAGAGAGTGATGAGGCGGTTATTCGGGATGAAGTTCGACGCTTGAATGACTCGGTGCGTCCTTATTTCGACGCAGGACGGCATCTATTCGATGTGGAGAGCTATATGATGGACCGCACCAAGCGGTGAGGATAGTCGCGGATCTCGTCAGTGACTGGAATGTGCTTAAATCGTTGCGTTTCAAAAAATGAAACCGCGCTCTCGTGTGCCTTCACAAATAACGCATCGAGGTGTCTGCTTTTGGCAAGTTCTATTGCCTCTTCAATCAGTCGTTGGCCGAGACCTTGATGTCGATAGTCTGAGTGAACATAGAGGCCATGGATCTGAAGACAGCTTTGATCACCTGGAAGCTCTGAGGCGTCGTCGTTTAAGACCAAGATCGCGAGCAGAGTGTTGTTCTGTTCCCGAAGTCCGTAGAATTGGTGGTCGATCCAATCAGATTCACTGTAGCGATACGCATTGACGCTCAACCGGTAAAGACGGTCAGAGAGATTCCACGCGGCAATTGATGATTCCAAAACGTCATTAATTGCCGGCAAATGTGCAGGTGTTTCTTGGGAAAAAATGTAAGACATCATGAAGTCTCCTCTGGCGACTTGGATATTGGGGATTTTGAACGTTGTTCAACCTACTGAGACGACATCAAACAGCCTATGCATACGTACTCGGCTTTGTCGGGGTGCTTTGCTTTGCAGCAACGTTACCGCTAACGACAATCGCTTTATCTGATTTTTCTCCGACTTTTATCACTGTTATTCGTGCAGTTATCGCTGGAATCGCAGCATGTATCTGGATTTTTTTAAGTCACTCAACACGACCAAAACGCGAGGAAGTCAAACCATTGATCGTCAGTGGTTTAGGTCTCATTTTTGGCTTCCCACTCGCGATGGCGATCGGACTTCAGTCCGTCCCGTCCTATCACGGCGCGGTTGTTCTCGGCATCCTGCCGCTAGTGACAGCCGGTTTATCTGTCTTGGTTCACGGTTATCGCGCGCGCTTCGGGTTTTGGTTGTGCGCTGTTGCTGGGGCTGGTCTTGTCATTATATTCACCTTGAGAGAGCAAGGTGGCTCGGCCAGTTGGGCTGATCTTTGGCTGGTTTTAGCGGCATTAATGGCGTCGTCTGGCTATGTCATTGCAGGTGACCTTGCCAAACGTCGGCCAGGTCCATGGGTCATCTGCTGGTCACTTGTGTTGTTATCACCGGTTTCTATCATCGCCACGCTAGTTGTATGGCCTGACTTTTTTTGGGTGCGCCCAGAGAGCTCACTTTTAGCCTTATTGGCGCTTGGATTATTCTCGATGTTTTTTGGCTTTTTCGCCTGGAACACCGGCCTTGCACTCGGCGGTATTGCTGAGGTTGGTCAAGTGCAATTACTTCAACTCTTCTTGACGCTCTTGTGGGGCAGTATTTTGATTGGCGAGGTTGTGACACTTGATGTCTGGATTTTTGCATCGCTTGTTGCCCTCACTGTGTATATCGGAAGGAAACTGGCTTGATGTCAGGAACGTTGGATTCAAACGCATCACGATCACTGGATCGCCGGATTATCGAGTCTGGTATTTCAGGGTATTGCTTGATGTTGCGTGCAGCCCAGGCAGCCTTCGAGCGTCTAATGAAGGAACAACCGGCATCGGTTATCTGTGTTGCCGGGCCTGGTAATAACGGTGGTGATGCCTATGGGGTCGCTGCATTTCTTATCTTGTCAGGGGTGCCGGTCAGCGTTGTGTCGCTCGCAAATTCAAAGGGCGATGCACTCAAAGCGCGCACATTATATGAGGATCTTGGTGGCTCGGTTCTCAGTCAACTTCCTGAAACAGATCAATCCGATTGGATCGTTGATGGAATACTGGGTACCGGATGTGATCGACCACCTGACGGCGCTATTGGTGACGCGATTAGATGGATCAACCGCAATCGTTCATCCGGTTCACGCGTGTTGTCCTTAGATGTCCCCTCGGGTCTCAATGCATCGACAGGTGAAGCCTTTGACCCAATCGTGTCTGCCGACATTACTTTGACCTTCCTTGCGCAGAAAACAGGAAACCTCACAGGTGAAGGGCCTGCATTTGCTGGTTCTGTTGAGCTTGAGATGCTTGAGCCCTGGGATGTTGATCCAGAGCCATTGCATACACGCTTAGTGACCGACGATGTGATTGATATACCACGCCAGAAAGACACTGCACATAAAGGAACGCGAGGTAGTGTATTAATTGTCGGGGGAAGGCACGGTATGGAAGGAGCAGGCCAGTTGTCTGGATTGGCTGCGCTGAGGGCAGGTGCCGGAAAAGTCTTTTGGGCAACAGATGCACCACAATTTGATGTGCCGGAGTTGATTCGGATTTCTTGGGATATCCCAACCATCGTTCAATGTGGCGCGCGATGCCAGTCAGTCGTTGTAGGGCCTGGACTAGGATCTGATGCGGCTGATGTGATTCAAGCATTGTGGGGGATAGATGTTCCCTTGGTCGTCGACGCGGATGCGCTGAATTGGCTCGCCATGAACCATCTAGAGAATCGGAAATCCCCATGGATTGGTACACCGCACCCTCTTGAAGCACAGCGATTGACTGGAGTCCCGATGTCGGATCGACTCGTGATGCTCAAAGAACTCGAGGCGCTTTTTAATGCGACATGGGTTTTAAAAGGCGCAGGTACTTTGATTTCTGGACAACCACCCTGGCTTAACCCGGTAGCCAATGCGGCACTTGGCACCGCGGGATCTGGTGATGTTTTAGCCGGCATCATTGCGAGCCTTTGGGCCCAAGGGTCTCAGAGTCCGGCAGTGACTGGTGTGTGGCTTCATGCAAAGGCATTTCTCGACGCGCTAGCCGAACGTGGTCCTGATGTGATCGCCTCAGATGCAATTGATCGAATCGGTCGGATGAAGATTGCTTGATTCACTATTGAAGCTCACCTAAGGTGAGTGTTCCCACGGACGGGGTAAGTAATAACAAACTGGAGAACATCCCGTGAAAACCCGTATTTCGTTACTCCCACAAATGGGCATCCCAAGGCCCTATAACGAGACGCAACCTCTACAGATCGTCGAAGCAGACCTTGAGGCTCCAGGCCCTGATGAGTTGCTGATTAAAATCCTCGCTGCTGGTGTTTGTCACTCCGATCTTTCCGTCATCAATGGCGATCGGCCACGTCCTACACCCTTGGCTCTTGGGCATGAGGCTGTCGGAGAAGTTGTCGCTGTTGGACCCGGCGGAAGTGATCTGCAACCTGGACAGCGAGTTGCGATGATCTTTGTACCCAGTTGTGGTCATTGTGATTGCTGTGCAGAGGGTCGTCCTGCACTGTGTGAGCCAGGGCTTCAACACAATACAGAGGGTACGTTGTTGTCTGGTGCTAAGCGGATCTCAGTGAATGGTGAACCGATACTGCATCATCTTGGAATATCCTGTTTTTCTGATTATGCAGTGTGCCATCGGAGAAGCCTTGTACCGATTGAGTCTGATCTTGATCCGACTGTTCAGGCAGTCTTTGGGTGTGCTGTTCTGACAGGCTGCGGGGCGGTTCTAAACACTGCGCGATTACACGCAGGTGAGCGAGTCGCTATCGTGGGTCTAGGTGGTGTTGGCCTATCTGCACTATTGGGTGCACATGCAGGTGGTGCGCGCCAAATTATCGCGATTGATGCGAACCCAGATAAAGAAGCGTTAGCCCGTGAACTTGGTGCTGATCACTTCGTCAATGCCAGAGACCCTGACGCGGTTGAACAAGTCAAAGCGTTATCCTCAGGAGGGGTTCATTTGGCTGCTGAATTTGCAGGTGTGATGCCCGCGCTCGATTTGGCGATCGAGGTTACTCGACGCGGTGGGCGGACGGTGACAGCCGCTTTGCCGAATCCGTCCGATCGATTGTCAGTCGCAGCTGCGCGTTTGGTGACCGAGGAACGTGCGCTGATGGGTTCATACGTGGGTTCTTGTGTCCCATCTCGCGATATCCCAAACTTTATCGCCTTGCATAAGAAAGGATTGCTTCCGGTCGAGCGGATGATTTCGCATACGCTTGAGTTAACAGAGATTAATACCGCGATGGAACGGTTGGCTGAAGGCCAAGCGGTTCGTCAAATTGTGTGTTTTGAGTGAGTAAGACATGTCGTTATATCAACCATTATCGTTAATCAATGGACAGTGGGTGGGCGCTTCATCCGGGGCGACCTTTGATGTTATTAATCCAGCAACAGGTGCGATCGTTGAGAAGGTTGCAGATCTTTCAGCGGACGATTGTAAGGCAGCCATTGATGCTGCCGAAGCCGCATTTCCTAAATGGGCTGCATTGACCGCCAAAGAGCGCGCTACCATCCTTCGTCGTTGGTTTAACCTGATTACAGAGCATACAGAAGCGCTTGCTGAACTCATTACAGAAGAAATGGGTAAACCACTTGCCGAAGCACGTGGTGAGGTCGCCTATGGTGCAAGTTTTGTCGATTGGTTTGCTGAAGAAGGTCGTCGGATCTACGGTGATGTGATCGCTCCGCATATGGCAGACAAGCGCATCCTTGCGATTAAACAGCCTGTCGGTGTGGTTGCTGCCATCACGCCTTGGAATTTTCCGCTCGCAATGATTACTCGGAAAGTTTCTCCAGCGCTTGCAGCAGGGTGCACCGTGGTTATTAAGCCATCGGAAGATACGCCACTGACGGCATTGGCTGTCTGTGAGCTGGCCAATCAAGCAGGAATGCCAGCAGGAGTAATTAACTGCGTTACAGGCATGGATGCGCCCGCGATTGGGCAAGTGTTGACTGGTGACAGTCGCGTCCGAAAAGTGACGTTCACCGGATCAACGCAAGTCGGTAAAATTTTGTATCGCCAATGCGCGGACAGCGTCAAGAAGCTCTCGCTTGAGCTGGGTGGTAATGCGCCATTTATCGTATTTGATGATGCGGATCTCGACGCAGCGGTCGACGGCGCGATGCTCTGTAAATTCCGAAATGCGGGACAAACATGCGTTTGTGCAAACCGTATTTTAGTGCAGAGTGGGATCCATGACCGCTTCGTTGAAGCATTCTCAGCGCGAGTTAAGGCGATGAAGGTGGCCGATGGTAAGACCGAAGGCTCAGAAATTGGTCCTCTGATCAACGCAGACGGTAAAGCGAAAGTAGAACAGCATGTTGAGGATGCACTCGCCAAAGGTGCAACGGCGGTGTGTGGCGGTTCGCCGCATGACGCAGGTCCTCTGTTCTATAGTCCCACTGTCCTCGTGGGCGTTACTAAAGACATGCGGATGGCCTCAGAAGAAACCTTTGGTCCTGTTGCACCAATTTACCGCTTCGATCGAGAAGAAGAAGCGATTGCTTTGGCGAATGACACGCAGTATGGATTAGCTGCGTATTTCTACACTGAAGATCTATCGCGCACATTTAGGGTGTACGAAGCACTTGATTACGGAATTATCGGTGTTAATACCGGAATTATTTCAACCGAAGTGGCGCCATTTGGTGGTGTGAAAGAATCAGGCCTCGGGCGCGAAGGCGGGCCGCATGGAATTGAAGAGTTCTTAGAAACAAAATACGGATGTATCGGGATTAAATTATGAGCCAAGACAGCTTTGAAAAAGGACTGGCAAAGCGTCGAAAGGTGATGGGTGACGCGTTCGTTGATCGCGCGCTGTCTCAAGCCGACGAACTCACCATGCCGATGCAGGATTTTGTCACTCGAGTCGCCTGGGATGAAATTTGGAATAGAGAGACGTTATCAGATCGAGACCGATCGTTGATTAATCTTGGCATGATTGCAGCTCTGAATCGTCCTCATGAGTTTAAAGGTCACGTGAGAGGGGCCTTAAATAATGGTGTCAGTCCTGAAGAGATTCGGGATGTCTGTATGCAAATTGCAGTGTATTGTGGCTTTCCTGCAGGTCTTGATTCTCTACGTAACGCAATGGAAGTAATTCGTGACGACACCTGAAACAGACGCTCCAGATAGTGTCCTTATTTACGTGCATGACCCCATGTGTAGTTGGTGTTATGGCTTTCGTCCAACTTGGAAATCTCTGAAGGGGAAACTCCCTGAAGGCTTACCAGTGGTCTCACTACTTGGCGGGTTGGCAGCCGATTCCGATATACCGATGCCCGATGAGATGGTGGATTATTTAAAGCGTACTTGGGATCGAATTGAATCGACTTGTGGTGTTACTTTCAACTATGCCTATTGGGATCAGACGCCACCACCACCGAGAACCACGTTCATTAGCTGTCGAGCAGTGATCGCTGCTGAAAGGCTTGCCGGGCGTGGTGAAGCTTTCGGTGAGCGTATCCAAGATGCTTACTACACGGAAGCCTGCAATGTGTGGGATATAGACGTACTTTGCGATTTGGCTGAAGAATTCGGATTTAATCGCGATAGTTTCGCTGAAGCCCTAGCATCTGACGATGTTCGTGCCGTGCATGATGAACAACGGCAATTGGCAGAGCGACTGCAGGTTGAGGGATATCCGAGCGTATTGTTAATCCACAATGGAGAAGCCTTCCCGATCGCAGTTCGCCATCAAGGCGCTGATGCGATGCTTGAAGACATCACAGATCTCTTGGCTGAGCCAAACGCCTAAAGCGCAAACTCGTTTTTCAAGAGCGTTTTCAGCGCGTCGATTGATGCTGGGCGAACCGCGAAAGCGGCTTGTCCAGCTGGGAAGAACTGGTCAATCTGGATTGCTTGTAAATAGGCTTGAGTTGGAGGCATCCAGCTTAAGATATGGAGTCTTGAGCGGTAGGTTTCATAGACTAATTGCACTTGCTCACGGGTGGGTAAATCACAGCCAGTGAACGGCTCAAACGCCTCATAATCAATCAGTGCGTCAAATAATGGACCACCTTCTGAAAAGACGTGGTCCCAAGAATCAAAATGAATACCTTGTGAGTGACCATTGACGACACTGTCTTCAACGGCCAACAACACAGCCTCTGCGGCCAGAGTCTCTGTCTTCATACACCATCCTCATTATTGTTATCGGTGTTTGTCGTAACGGTAGTGCACTCGCAGTGCACAAATCAAAGATTAGGTGGCAAAAATTTGCGACATATCTTTGAAGGATTTGAACTCAAGAGCATTACCTGACGGCTCTGTGAAAAACATAGTCGCCTGCTCGCCGACTTCGCCTTCAAACCGAATATTCGGCTCGATTAAGAATTCGATATTTGCAGCCTTAAGCTTGTCCGCTAACTGATGCCATTCATCCCATTCAAGAATGACACCGAAGTGGCTTGCTGGGACTTGCTTGCCATCAACAGGATTGGTTGGAGCAGGCGTCTGTTCATCGTCTGCTAAGTGCGCAACCACCTGATGCCCGAAGAAATCGAAATCAATCCAACGTTCCGATGTGCGTCCTGTTCCACAACCAAGTACGTTAATGAAAAAGTCTTTGGTTGCCTCAAGATTTGAGACAGGGAATGCTAGATGAAATGGGGCGCTGGCCATACATACCTCGTTTGGTTGTTCTTAAGTCGTTATGGAGACATTGATGCGTAATACAATCTTCGATTTTGAAGCATTTGCCAAGATCACAAATCAATTGATGCACGCATCACCCGACCGTGCCCGGGCACTGATGGTTGAAAATAACGCGTATTACATGCTGGTCAATATGCATATCCAGCTTTGTAATATGGTTGAGTTTGCTGATCTCCACGAGTCTGAATTAGAGCCATTGATTGACGATCTCAAAGCCGAAGTCGAGCGGATTCAAGACCTAAAAGGCAGCCGATGGCTCGATGATTTTATCGGTACACAACGTGATCAGTGATCCAGCCACTCAGCGAGTCGCTCAGCGATCATCACTGCAGGTGCGTGCGTATTGCCGCTCGTGATTGTCGGCATGATTGACGCGTCTGCGATGTAAAGATTACTCACCCCATGGACCTCAAGTTTGTCTGAAACAACGGCCATTGGATCTGAATCAGGCCCCATTTTCGCGGTGCCAACTGGATGGAATATCGTGGTTGCAACATCGCCCGCAGCCTGAATAAGGTCTTCGGGTGTCTCTTGTGTGCGCCCAGGCTTATGCTCAGTTGGAGCGAACTCAGCAAGTAGAGGGTGATCCATTAACGCACGCGTTTTCTCAATGGCTTTGCATACCACCTCTCGATCGTACGCATCAGAGAAGTAGCGTGGGTCAATGGTTGGTGCGTCGCTTGCCTTGGTTCCACTGATATGGGTGGTGCCACGGCTTTTTGGGCGCAATTGGCAAACGCTTGCTGTCATACCAGGGAATGGGTGTAATTCGGTACCCAACTTGTCTGCGCTCATGGGCTGAATATGAAATTCCAAGTCAGCACGTTCAACGTCATCGTCCGATTTAAAGAATGCACCGAGTTGACTTGGCGCCATCGATAACGGACCGGACTGATTGTAGGCGTACTGCAATCCCATTTTTATACGGCCAATCCATGAGTTCGCGCGCTGGTTTAATGTATCACCGCGTTCCAGTCGATATTGCAGCCGTACTTGAAGGTGATCTTGAAGATTCTCCCCAACCCCAGGAAGGTCTGTCTTCACTTCAATGCCGAGCGGTTTTAAGACACTCTCAGAACCAATCCCCGAGCGCTCAAGGAGAGCAGGCGATCCGATCGCGCCTGCGGCTAAGATTACTCGATTGGCACGAATCGAAATGGGCTTGCCGCGATGGGTGCCATCCATGCCGACACAGCGATCACCATCGAAAATCAGTTGTTCACTCAGCGTTTTCGTCATCACCCGAAGATTCGGCCGATGCATGACTGGGTGAAGGAATGCGCGAGCCGATGAAAAACGGACTCCATTTTTTTGATTCACTTCAAAATAGCCGACGCCACTATTATCGCCCCGATTGAAATCGGGTCGATCCGTGAACCCTGAATCTTCACAGACTCTTTTAAATGTCTCGAGAATATCCCATTTGAGACGTTGTTCTTGGACGAGAAGTTCACCTTGGTCAGAATGATAGTCATCGCTGCCGCGGTGATAGTTTTCGGAGCGCTTATAGTAGGGGAGGACATCGTTCCAAGACCAATCGTTACCCCAGGCTTCATAGTCAGCGTCTTGGCCTCGCATATAAATCATGCCATTGATGCTCGAGCAGCCACCCAGGACGCGACCGCGTGGGTAGGCGAGGCTGCGCCCATTCAGTCCGGGTTGAGGTGTTGTCTTGTAGCACCAGTCCGTTTTTGGATTACCCATGGTGTACAGATAGCCCACAGGGATGTGAATCCAATGCCATGAATCTTTGCCGCCGGCTTCAACCAAGACAACTTGGTGGTCAGGATTTTTCGACAAGCGATTGGCTAGAACGCAGCCAGCACTGCCTGCTCCTATAATCAAGGTATCTGTGTGGATCTGTTCAGTCATGGGTGCTCAGTTGTATCCGTCTCGCTTTATCATTTCTTGGATCATACAAGATTGCCTCGCCTGAGGAAGTACCTAATCCGGTCACTGCGCTGATCACGACTTGGTGCGTCACCATCACCACGGGCTTGTCTTCCTTACCGGCTATCGCAGCCAATTGATTGCTCAACTGTTTCAGTGTTTGATTGCGATCGACATGGCCTTCAAAAAATGAACCCAATCCATCAAAAGCAGTGACCGGCCCAATATCCATCAGCTGTGCGGTCTCAAGGCACCGACACCATGGGCTTGAATAGACGGTAGCAGTGGAGAAGCCGAGCTTCTTAAACTGTGCGCCGATAGTCTTTGATTGCTCGCGACCACGTGCATCAAGATTGCGCTGTGTGCTGCAGTCGTTGACCTGAAAGTTCGAAGGGTCTCCAAATCCGGGGGCGAGTGCATGGCGGAACATGATGACGGTACCACGCGTTTCCAATGCCTCCTGTAGGCTAATCGATCCTGTTTCTGCGGTCGCTTGCAAACTCCCGTGCATGAAAAACAAGAAAACGAAAAACAATTGCCAACGTCGTTGAATCATCCGATGTACACTCCTGCGTCTGATGAATAGAGGTACTGTATGAATGCGGCTCAATGGTGGATTTTTCTACCGGCCTGTATCGGGATGAATTTCTTTCCCGGACCGAATAATTTGCTCGCACTTGTACATGGCACCCGAACGACCGCGCGTCATGCGACCCTTGCCGGTCTCGCTCGACTTCCCGCAATGGTTGTCATGCTGATTTTATTGGCGCTTGGGCTTGAAGCGCTTTTGGCATTGAGTGCAGACGCATTTCAGTGGCTACGTATCATAGGTGCTGCCTATCTTCTTTGGATGGCTTGGCAATCATTGCACGCTGTTGTGAACGCGAACTCTCCGGTCGAAGTCAAAAAGACGTTATGGATGATGGCGCGCTCAGAGGCTCTCGTTGCATTCACAAACCCAAAGCTCATTTTAATTTTCTATGCGTTTTTCCCTCAGTTTATCGACCCGCTAGAACCGGTGGTTCCCCAGGTCGCTATTATGGGTGGTACATTTTTACTCATCGAGATTGCAGCAATTGCACTGTATGCCTTTGGCGGGCGATGGTTACAAACCAGACTCGAGGACGGTGAAAGTTCGAAATGGCTCTCTCGCTTCACAGCGGTAGCGCTCACTGCAGCGGCAGGATTGATTTTAATTCCATGAAAACACTATCGACATACGCGTACGGCACATTGTTAATGATCATCGGCGTCTTGGTTTTATCACCTGATTCTGGTGTTTTGCGCCTAATCGATGGTGATCCCTATGTGATTTCCTTTTGGAGAGGCTTAGGCATTTGCGTGGTTATTTGGTGCTTTGCTCTCATCCGTTCGCCACGAGAATTTGTTGTCCAACTAAGCACGCCGAGTTGGTTGTCACTCGGTATTCTGTTGTCGTTTGGTACATCATCAATGGCATTTGTATTTGGAGTTGCCTATCTTGGCGCTCCCACAATGCTCGTTTTTGTCTCGATGACACCTCTTGCTTCAGCGGTCGCGAGCTGGGTTATTTTCCGAGAGCAAACGGATATTGCGTTGTGGCTCGCGATTGCTTTGGCGATTGTTGGCGCATCAATTGCTGGCTCAGCGATTCCAATGGATACACCGATTGAGGGATGGCTTGCAGCCTTGATGGTGCCGGGTCTGACAGGTCTCGGAATCAGTCTCACTCGGCATCATCCTGGTGACACGATTTGGCCGATCTACGGAGCAGCAAGTTTATTGGTAGCGGTTATTCTCTGGTTCGTGGTGCCTTCGGTTGCAATTCCTGAAGGCACGCTATGGCTCGTTGTATTCAATGCCTGCTTCACAGTGCCCGTTTCGTTTGCGCTGATTACGATTGCACCTAAGTATTTGCCGGCACCTGAAGTTGGTCTTTATCTGTTGTTGGAAACCCTGATTGGGCCGGTCATTGTCTGGATTTTGGTCTCAGAAGCTCCTCGCGAGAATGATTTTATTGGTGGAGCGATTCTTCTCACCGCATTGATTGGTCTTTTTACCTATCGGATGCACCAAGCAACTCGGCAGGAGATTGCGCGCTAGATGGTGGGTTTGATTGCAGACGCGGTGCTTCCGATTGCCTGGATTCTTGCTTTAGGGTTTGGATTGAAGCGTTACGCAGGCATTGATGATGTCGTTTGGCGTGGTCTCGAGAAGATCTCATATTGGGTGCTCATGCCAAGTCTGTTGGTCGCAGTGATTATCCAGGCTCCGGTGATTGCGATTCCTTGGGCATCACTCCTTGGATCTCTCTATGGGGTGTTGGGGTTACTCACGATTTTGTTATTAGTCGGCTGGTGGGCTCGGCTTTTCGGATCAAACTATGCATCGTTTACGTCGGTTTATCAGGGCGTTATTCGCTTTAATACATTCATCTCTCTAGCTCTGATGGCTGGACTTCGCCCCGATCTGCTACCCCATCTCGGGATTTCAGCCGCTACAATTATCGTTGTCATCAATATCGCGTGTGTTTCGGTGATGACCGCTAATCGTCCGGGATTTGCTATTGGTCATGTGTTTAAGGAGCTTGCAAGGAATCCATTGATCCTTGCGTGTCTTCTCGGGGGTATTGGACGTCTCGTTGGTGTGCCGTCTGGGTTCCCAATATCAGGGATGGCGCTTGTAGGACAGGCTGCACTCCCAATGGGAGTTCTCTGCTTGGGCGCCGGTTTGCAATGGCGTGCGGTCCGAGCTGGAATTGGTCTCGCGTCCTTTTCCGTTGTGACGCAGCTATTGATTAAACCGCTTCTATTTTTTGCGATCGCTGCACTCATGGGGCTTACAGGAGATTGGCTCTTGGTCGGGCTGTTATTGATGTGTGTTTCAACGGCACCATCAAGTTTCATATTAGCGCGTCAGTTGGGCGGCGATGCGCCGCTCATGGCTGGAATTGTCGCGATTCAAACGGTGCTCGCTATTGCGTCGGTACCTTTGGTTTTGTGGTTTGCTGAACGAATGAATTGGATGAGTCTGATATGAAAACGTGTGATTGTTTGATTATCGGTGGTGGGATCATTGGATTGACCCTGGCCCGCGAATGGCTGCGACGATATCCGCAATCCAAGGTGGTCGTTCTTGAGAAAGAAGCAACCTCGGTCGCACATGGAACAGGACGTAACTCAGGCGTCGTTCACTCAGGTATTTATTACGCAGAAGGCAGTTTGAGAGCCAAACTCTGTGTATCTGGTTCTCAAAAGATGCTCGATTATGTTGAAGCGCATCAGTTATGGAATGATCGCTGCGGAAAGCTTCTGGTACCACCTACTGAATCGTCGTTAGATTCGATGGATGTGTTGTTAAGCCGTGGTTTGGCCAATGGTGTCGAAATACACAAAGTGACAGGGCAAGAGGCTTTGGAACTTGAGCCACGAGTGAATCCTCAGTTTGATCAGGCGCTTTATATTCCGATCACATCGGTTGTGAATCCAAAAGAAGTTGCAGAACGCGTCCGTAAGGATGTGGTTTCAGCCGGCGGAACAATTCATTACGGCACGCAAGCGATGGCCATTGGTTCTCGTCGAGGCACGGTACAAACATTGATGGGTACGTTTGAAGCGGACACTGTCATTAACGCAGCTGGACTCTTCGCAGATCAGGTGGCAGCGCGAGCCGGTTTGGAAACGCAATACAGTTTTCAGCCTTTTAAAGGAAAGTATTGGAAACACAAGGACCCAGAATTCGCGATGCAGCGTTTGGTCTACCCGGTTCCTGATTTGAATCTCCCTTTTTTGGGCGTGCACACCGCGCATAACCAGATGGGTGATGTCTACTTTGGGCCCAGTTCGACACCGGTAATCGGGCGGGAGAATTATCAGGGCCTCCAAGGTGTCACGTTACGTGACGGTCTTTCATTAAGTGCATCACTTATATGGAAGTTTTTAAATAACACCAACGGCCTTCGGACGCTTTCGATACGTGAAATGAAACTGATGCGTCTTGACGGCGTTTGCGATGAGTTATCCAAAATTATTACAGGTGTGGGGCCGCAGAATCTTGAGCATAGCCTTGCAAAAGTTGGCATTCGTTCGCAGATATTTGATTCAAAGACACAACACTTGGTGAATGATTTTGTTGTTGTGCCGGATGAGCGTGCGATTCATATCCTGAACGCGATCAGTCCGGCGTTTACAGCAAGCTTTGCATTCGCTGAGTACGTATTGGATACATACCAACAATAAGGATTGCATGTGGATTTAGGATTAAAAGGGCGTACAGCGGTTGTTATGGGCGCCTCTCAAGGACTGGGTGAAGCAACAGCGCTTCAATTGGCTAAAGAGGGCGCGCATGTGGTTCTCGTTGCACGTCGGGAAGACGTCTTGAATGATGTGAAGAAGCGCATTACTGATGACGGTGGATCAGCAGAGACCGCAGTATGTGATCTGTTTGATGCTCAATCTCGCCAATCACTTTGCCAGCTCATCGAAAGTCTCCCTCGCATCGACGTGTTGGTCGCAAATTCAGGCGGTCCCGCTCCAGGTATGGCCCCTGGAATCGCTTCAGATGTCTGGACTAAAGAGTTTGATGCCATGGTTGTTGGACTCATTGAAATCATGGATACGGCAGTTGCTCGTATGAAAGATGCTGGGTTTGGACGGATTCTCGTGGTCGGTTCGTCGGGTATTGTTGTTCCCATTCCGAAGCTCGCCGTCTCAAACACATTACGTTCTGCGGTCGGTGGATATGTGAAAACATTGGCTGAACAAGTCGCATCTTACGGCGTAACCTGTAATATGGTGTTGCCGGGACGCGTTGAGACCCCACGGACTCAGGCGATTGATGCGGCGACTGCAAAAGGCCTCGGTATTTCTGAGGAGCAGGCGCGTGCGAATTCGATAGCAACAATTCCGGCCGGGCGTTATGGACAACCCTGGGAATTCGGTTCTGTACTGACGTTTTTAGCCAGCGAACAAGCAGGCTACATCACAGGAAGTCAGATTCGAGTTGATGGTGGAGCAATCCGATCCATCAATGCATAAGGTCAGGACGACCAATACACAGATAAAGAAAAATTAGTACGGAGTCCTTTAAAGATGAAACGTCGTTCACTACTCACCTTGTCAGCGAGTCTGCTGGCTGGTTCATTGACTATGTCGGGCATGGCTATCGCTGACGCGAAAGACTATGTATTAAATACAGCCTCAACAGGCGGAACGTACCACCCAGTCGGCACGGCGATTGCCACGCTGTCTAAGGTGAAGTTGCTACCGAAACAGAAGTTCAGCCTGACAGCTGTTAACTCAGCGGGTTCTGGGGCAAACGTTCAAGCAATGGGTGCTGGTACCGCTGATTTTGCAATTCTTCAGGGTCTCTACGGTTCCTATGCTGCGACAGGTACTGGCCCAATTTCTGAGCCACAGAAGAATCTGCGTTCTGTGACAATGCTTTGGCAAAACGTTGAGCAATTTGTTGTTGCAAATTCGGCTGTAAAAAGTGGAACCGTCTCTGACATGGTTGCTCTTAAAGGCCAGGGCGCGGGCATGGGTGCGAAAAACTCAGGTACTCTCGGTTCAAATAAGGTCTTGATGTCAGGTCTTGGTATCGACATTGAAAACGATTTTTCATTGGTCTACGGCGGCTACGGTCCAACAGCGGATGCATTAGCAAACGGCCAGATCGTTGCAGCAGGTATTCCTTCTGGACCACCAACTGGTGCGATCACAAAGTTGATGGCTGGTAACGAAGGTAAGTTCACTATTTTGGATGTGACAGCTGATGAGGCGAAAAAGCTTGATGGCGGTCGTATGCTGTGGACTCCGTACACAATCAAAGCAGGTACATATCCTGGCCAGACCAAGGACATCAATACTGTTGCTCAGCCAAACTTCTTGGCAGTTAATGACAGTGTTGACGAAAACCACGTCTATTTGCTGACCAAAACAATGTATGAAAACCTGCCATTCCTGCAGGCGATCCATCCAGCAACGAAAGCGATGGCGATCGAAAAAGCCATGGCTGGTCTACCAGTGCCTCTCCACCCAGGTGCTGCGAAGTATTACAAAGAAGTCGGTTTGACGATTCCGTCACACTTGATTGCGAAGTAATGCATGATCTTGGGGCTGGTTTGCCAGCCCCGAGGTTTATCTTGTATGAATTCAAACTCAGTTGATACAACGGTGCCTGTTACGCAAGTAACGCGTGATGACTGGCTCTCTCTAGAGCAAAGCGATGCGCCAAAGTCCTTGCTTCAATGGACCTTTGTAACGTTTGCGGTTGTATTTGCTGTTTGGCATATCGCCACCAATCTACTGATTAATGAGTCTGTACTTTGGCAAAACGCAATCCACTTCTCCGGGTTCGCAATCTTGGCCAGTGTCATTTTCCCCGCACGCTTATTTGGGCGGCAGTCACTTGCTTTTGACTTGGCTTATGGGGTTTTGGTTGCCTGGGCAGCCTGCTGGGTCATTGCCTCTGAATCCCGAATCTATGCCGATACTCTAGCCGTGACAGGTCAGTCTTGGCAGTTTAATGCGTGGGATTGGTTCGCCGGATTCGTGTTGATCGTCGCGGCTGTGGATTTCTCGCGACGTGTGTCGGGCTGGGTCATCCCAATTCTGATCCTTATTTCAATTTCATACATCCTGTTTCTTGGGGAGTCATTACCTGGCGTCTTCCGCGCGGCAAGTCTTCCACTTGATGATGTGATGTTTCGAACGATTTATAACGATGAGGGTCTTTTCGGTATTCTCGCGAATATCTCATCGTCGAATATCACGCTGTTTATGATCTTTGGTGGATTCCTAGTGATTTCGGGCGCGAGTGATTTTGTGATCGAGTTATCGAAGATCGTTGCGGGCCGAGTGCGTGGTGGAGCAGCATTCGTCGCAGTCTTGTCTTCAGCGCTGACTGGGACAATCAGTGGCTCTGCCGTTGCCAATACAGCGTCGACTGGAGTGATCACGATTCCACTCATGAAGTCGAGTGGTTTCCGGGGTCGTTTCGCAGGCGGGGTTGAGGCGGCAGCATC
>CAJXTO010000002.1 GCA_913061245.1 uncultured Oceanospirillales bacterium | reverse complement strand
CTCAGTTCCTACAAACATCCGACAAAATCGGCTATGTCGTTATCGACGTTGACCGAGACTACTCCGATGTGGCGCTCGAAAAACTCTCTGAAATCGAAGGGACAATCCGCTGCCGCGTGCTGTTTTAGAGCTTAAATTAAATCCGACCCTCACGTGGGGTCGGCTTTGAGAGTAACCTAAACAATCCCGAGAAAAACCGCGAGAGCTCGATTGACTTGTAGCAGCTCAGCGTCATCAACAGATCCTATAACTTTGCCAATCCGTTTTTTTGAAACCGTTTGAACTTTGTCGACCATAATTTGAGATTGCTTAGTAAGACCTGTCGCTTCGCCTGGACCAACTGTAATTCGAAATAATGGCGCCGAATTCAAATCACTTGTGATTGGCAGAACAGTCACTGATGGATGTGCCTCAAAAAAGTCTGATTGAACAATAAGCGCAGGCCTCGGCTTACCGTAATCGCCCTGCAGCGTAACCGTGACTAAACAACCGCGTCTCACCGCCAGCCATCCGTGTCAGCCACCTTGCCCAACCATTCATTGATATCGTCATCGAGTGGGTCGTCTTTGATTAGAAGCGACTGACGGCGACATTCTTCTAAAAAGTGGGGACTCCTCGTATCAGGAACCCATATTTGAACAGGACGGAGACCTTGCGCCCTTAAGCGATCTCGGTATCGTCCCACGCGCTCAGACACACTCATCAAGCCTAACTCCACCGAATTTCCTCCATAGAATCATATCAGGTGCGTGACATGTAACACCAATCAAAAGAACTCACCATTGGAGTATAGAGCTCGTAAAAAATTTTGATTCAGGGAATCCTAGGTCCCTGAGGAGGCCCTCAGCCTCCCCATCTGTGATCAGGAGATCCTTGGATCCAATTCACCGGACGAATAACGACTTGCCATCGCTTCAAGACCGATCACTTTGATCTTTGAGGCTTGGCCCGCACAGCCAAATGCTTCATAGCGTGCTTTCACGATATCGCTCATCGCTTTGGTCGCTTCTTTGAAGTATTTCCGCGGATCGAATTCAGCTGGATTATTCGCGAGATAGCGACGAATCGCACCCGTCGATGCTAAGCGCAAATCCGTATCGATATTCACTTTGCGAACACCATACTTAATGCCTTCCTGAATCTCTTCGACTGGAACACCATAAGTCTCCGGGATTTCACCGCCAAACTCATTGATGATCGCAAGCCAGTCCTGAGGAACAGAACTGGATCCATGCATCACGAGATGCGTATCCGGAATCCGTTCGTGGATCGCTTTAATCCGATCGATCGCAAGAATATCTCCGGTTGGTGGACGCGTGAACTTGTACGCACCATGCGATGTTCCGATAGCAATCGCCAACGCATCCACCTGAGTCGCTTTAACAAAGTCAGCAGCTTCATCAGGATCAGTCAGCATCTGGTCATGCGATAAGGTTCCTTCTGCACCAACACCATCTTCTTCGCCAGCTTGGCCAGTTTCGAGTGAGCCCAAACAACCGAGTTCACCCTCAACTGAAACACCACAAGCATGCGCCATCCGTGTCGTTAAAGCAGTCACCTCAACGTTGTAGTCGTAACTTGCAGGCGTTTTCTGATCCGGCATTAGCGAGCCATCCATCATGACCGAAGAAAAGCCCAGTTGAATGGATTGCTGACAGACATCCGGAGATGCTCCATGGTCCTGATGCATGCAAACCGGGATATGAGGGAATTCTTCGATGGCTGCTTCAATGAGGTGACTCAGGAAGCGGCTACCCGCATATTTTCTGGCACCTGCAGAGGCTTGTACGATCACGGGCGCATCGACTGCATCTGCCGCTTCCATAATTGCGCGCATTTGCTCAAGGTTGTTCACATTGAATGCTGGAACACCGTAACCCTGCTCCGCAGCATGGTCCAGCATTTGGCGCAAACTGATTAATGCCATGAAGACTCCTTATGAATCATTTCTGGATTTCAACATTTGAACCGCCGGCAGCTCTTTCCCTTCGACAAACTCGAGGAAAGCACCGCCGCCAGTTGAGATATAACTAATTTGATCAGAGATTCCAAACTGATCGATCGCTGCCAACGTATCACCACCGCCTGCAAGACTAAACCCATCACTAGCCGCAATAGCCATCGACAGCGCACGTGTTCCACCTTCAAACTGAGGGAATTCAAACACCCCAACTGGTCCATTCCACAAGATGGTCTTAGCAGATGCCATCATGCCTTGGTAGGACGCCTGCGTGTCAGGGCCAACATCAAGGATCATGTCGTCATCAGCAACGTCTTCGACTCGCTTCACCGTTGCTGTCGCATCAGCGGAAAACTCAGTCGCAACCACAACATCGACAGGTAACGGAATATCCACTTTGGACATTAACGCTTTAGCCGTATCGATCAAATCTGCTTCCATCAGTGATTTTCCAACAGGAAAGCCGGCTGCTGCTAAGAAAGTATTGGCAATCCCGCCGCCAACGACGATTTGATCCACTTGGTTTGCAAGCTCTGTTAATACATCAAGCTTGGTCGACACTTTAGAACCCCCGACGATGGCAACAGCTGGGCGCTCTGGATTTGCGAGTGCTTTCCCAAGAGCCTCGAGCTCAGCTGCCATTAACGGTCCTGCTGCGACTTCAGGAGCAAAGCGACCAACACCATGCGTGGATGCCTGCGCGCGGTGAGCTGTCCCGAATGCATCCATTAAATACACATCACACAAGGAAGCCATCTTCTTGGAAAGCACTTCATCGTCTTTCTTTTCGCCTTTGAGATATCGAACATTCTCAAGCAGTACCAAATCATCGGTTTGCTCAAAGCCATCGATCCAGTCTGCAATAAGCGGGACATGTCTACCCAATTTATCCGATAACGTTTTCGCAACAGGAGCCAAACTGAATTCTGGTTCACAAGCACCCTCTTCAGGGCGACCCAAGTGGCTCATCACAGCGACTTTTGCGCCTTGCGCAAGCAATGCTTGAAGCGTTGGTAATGCAGCGTCAATACGCGCGGTCGATGTCACTTGGCCATCTTTGACTGGAACATTTAAGTCCTGACGAACCAATACACGCTTTCCTTGCACGTTCAAATCAGACATGGTTTTTATCATTTGATTCACTCCCTAGAAATGGACTGCCAATGCAGCAATAAATCGATGACGCGATTGGAGTATCCCCATTCGTTGTCATACCAAAAGAGCAACTTCACAAGTCGCCCATTGACCATCAACTGCGTGGCATCAAAAATCGATGATGCTGGATGATGGTTAAAATCGATTGAAACCAATGGCTCTTCATTGACAGCAAATAACCCACCCTGGATTTGAGACCACTGATGCATGGCATCCATAATCTCGGTCTCTGTCACTTCGCGACTGAATTCCACTGTAAGGTCCACGCATGACACATTTTGCGTAGGAACGCGCATAGAGAACCCTTGGATGCGGCCCGACAATTCAGGCATAACCCATTCAAGCGCTCTGATCGCGTTAGTACTTGTTGGAATCATTGAGCTGTGTGCTGAGCGACCTCGACGCGGGTCTCGGTGCGCGCTATCGATCAACACTTGGTCGTTAGTCACTGCATGAATTGTTGTGTAAAAGCCGCGTTCGATCTCAACCGATCGCGTTAAGCCAGAAACGCCCAAGGCAAGACAGTTTGTCGTACAACTCGCTGCCGAAATCACCTGGTGAGAGTCGTTGAGACTATGGTGATTCAAACCGAAAACAACAGTCAGATCGACATCAGGTCCTCCAGGAGCGCCGATGAGGACCCGTGGTGCACCAGCACTGAGATGCGCATCTGCTGATTCGCGATTGGCAAATCGGCCCGAACTTTCTAATACAACATCGACCGGCGTCTGATGGTAATCGATTGCCCCGGGCGTCATTGATTGCGTCAGCGCGATCGAACGGCCATTCAGCAAATAACCACCAGTCGGATCCGTTTGGAACAAACGCTCCGATCGTCCATGAGTGGAATCGTAATGTGTCAGGTGAATAAGACTCTCGGCATCCGCCGGGTCATTGATCAGGACCGGCTGGATGCGATCAAAAAGACCTCGCTCGGCCAGTGCTCGAACAACGCACCGACCGATTCGACCATAACCATTGATTCCGAGTCGCCAAGCCAATTAGAGCGCCTTAGCCTTACTGACAACATGATCGACCGTGAACCCAAAGTGCTTCATCACATCACCACCAGGTCCAGATTCACCGAAGGTTCGCATCCCAACGACATCGCCGTTCAATCCGACATACTTGTACCATCCATCAGGATGGCCTGCTTCAATCGCTAACCGCTTCGTACAGGCTGCAGGAAGCACCGACTCCCGGAAGGCTGCGTCTTGCTGATCAAATCGACTCGTCGATGGCATCGATACGACTCGAACCCCAGAACCAAGTGACTCAGAAGCTGCCACAGCTAATTCAACCTCAGAGCCTGTAGCAATCAAGATCATCTCAAGTGCAGTTGTCTCTTTTTTCAGCACATAACCACCACGTGCGATGTCTGCGACTTGTTGTTCATCACGCGGCTGGTTTGCGAGTCCCTGACGCGACAGCGCAAGTGCGGTCGGCCCCTGATAGCTGACAGCCTCTTTCCAAGCGACAAAGGTTTCCGTGGTATCGCATGGACGCCAAGTCTCCAAACCTGGAGTCGAGCGCAAGCTTGCAAGCTGCTCAATCGGTTGGTGTGTTGGCCCATCTTCACCGAGACCAATCGAATCGTGAGTGAAGACATAGATCACACGCTGCTTCATTAAAGCGGCCATCCGCACCGCGTTACGAGCGTACTCCATGAAGATAAGGAAGGTTCCGCCAAACGGAAGGAATCCGCCATGTAAAGCAATACCGTTCATGAGTGCACACATGCCGAACTCACGCACGCCATAGTGCATGTAGTTTCCACCCGGGTTGTCTTGACTGTTTGCCTGACATTCGGGCCATACCGTTAGGTTTGAATGCCCCAAATCGGCAGAGCCGCCCAATGTTTCTGGGAAGAGCTTCGCCACCACTTCAATCGCATTCTGCGAGGCCTTCCGAGTGGCCAGCTTCGGTGATTCTGATTGCGTCTCAGTAATCGCCTTATCGAATTCGGCAAGTGCATTCTGCGGGAGATCCCCCTGGATGCGACGTTCGAACTCAGAAGCTAAATCTGGATACTGCTTTTGATACGCTGCAAATAGTTGATCCCATTCAGCCTGTGCTTTAGCACCCTGCTCTTTTGCATTCCAGGCCGCCTGAATATCGGCAGGAATCTCGAATGGACCATAGCTCCATCCCATTGCGTCGCGCGTCGCTTGAATCTCAGCATCTCCAAGTGGAGCACCGTGCGTTTTTTCACTTCCGGCGAGATTTGGTGATCCAAACCCAATCACAGTCCGGCAACAAATCAGCGTTGGACGCGAGGTTTCCTGGCGCGCTGTTTTTAGAGCTGTTTCAACTTCTGTGGCGTCATGTCCATCAACACCCCGAATCACCTGCCATCCGTAAGATTCAAAACGCGCCGGTGTGTCATCACTAAACCAGCCTCGCACATCACCATCGATCGAGATCCCGTTGTCATCGTAGAAAACGATTAACTTGCCAAGGCCCAAAGTACCGGCAAGCGAACACGCCTCATGGCTCACACCTTCCATTAGGCAGCCATCACCTGCGAAGCAATAGGTGTAATGATCAACAATCGGAAACTGGTCTCGGTTGAACTGAGCAGCCAACGTTCTCTCGGCGAGCGCCATCCCTACCGCATTGGCAAGCCCCTGACCTAACGGACCTGTCGTCGTTTCAACACCAGCTGTATAGCCATACTCAGGGTGACCTGGAGTTCGAGAATGGAGCTGGCGGAATGACTTCAAATCATCAATCGTGACGTCGTACCCAGTTAAATGAAGCAATGAATAGATCAGCATCGAGCCGTGTCCATTCGACAACACGAAACGGTCTCGGTTGGCCCATTGCGGATTCTCAGGGTTATGACGAAGCACCCCTCGCCATAAGACTTCGGCAATATCAGCCATCCCCATTGGGGCTCCTGGATGCCCTGAATTGGCTGCCTGCACAGCATCAATACTTAGAAATCGAATCGCGTTGGCGAGCGTCCTGCGGTCAGTCATATGACGTCCTTTCTAATCACCGAGAAAAATTTAGAACACGCATTGTTATGAAACCTGAAGAGAACCACAAGACAGGATTTCCGCATCACATTGACATATAAAGATATCTTTATACAATTATGTTTGCTTTTACGGACTCAGGACACTTGCAATGACCGATTTGACCTATTTCACCTCAGAATCTGTATCTGAAGGCCATCCAGATAAAATGGCTGATCAGATCTCGGATGCGATCCTTGATGCATTGATTACAGACGACAAACACACACGTGCCGGCATCGAAACGATGGTTAAAACTGGATTGGTCCTCGTGTCTGGCGAAGTACGCACCAATACGTGGGTGGATATTGAAGACATCATCCGCCAAGTCGTCCTGGATATTGGATATGATCATTCATCACTGGGTTTTGATGGCAACACATGTGCGGTACTGAACGGTATCGGCAAGCAGTCACAAGACATCGCACAAGGCGTTGATGAAACAGAGTTTCATGAGCAAGGTGCTGGCGACCAAGGTTTGATGTTTGGCTACGCGACCAATGAAACAGACAGCCTGATGCCTGCTCCAATTCATTACTCGCACAACTTGGTTCGTCGCCAAGCTGAAGTTCGTAAAAATGGCGACCTCCCATATCTTCGTCCTGATGCAAAAAGTCAGGTCACATTTGCATACGATGGTGACACCATCGTTGGTATTGATGCTGTTGTTCTCTCAACACAGCATGATGAAGACGTATCGTTAGAGCAACTTCAGCGCGAAGTGAAAGAACACATCATTGCACCTGTGTTGCCGGAAGCGTGGCTCACTGATCAAACCAAATACCACATCAACCCCACCGGCCGATTCGTCATCGGCGGTCCTGTTGGTGACGCAGGCCTTACAGGTCGTAAAATCATTGTTGATACATACGGCGGCATGGCACGTCACGGCGGCGGTGCCTTCTCTGGAAAAGACCCATCGAAAGTTGACCGTTCGGCAGCCTATGCTGCGCGTTATGTTGCGAAAAACCTGGTTGCGGCCGGCCTTGCAGACCGCTGTGAAGTCCAAGTGTCATACGCAATCGGCGTCGCAGAACCAACATCAATTCGGGTTGAGACATTTGGTACATCAAACTACACAAACGCACAATTGGACCAGCTGGTTCGCGCGCACTTTGATTTGCGCCCGAGAGCAATCTCAACCATGCTCGATCTAAATCGCCCGATTTATCGCCCAACAGCTGCCTACGGCCACTTTGGACGCGATGACTTGGATCTAACTTGGGAGCGCACAGATCGCGCGCAAGCACTAGCTGACGCAGCCGCGAAGCTGTAATCAAAGAGAGGCAACATCATGAGCGCACTACCAACCGACGTATTAAACGGCGATTACAAAATTAAAGATCTGTCCTTGGCAGATTGGGGACGCAAAGAAATTCGTCTGGCAGAGAATGAAATGCCAGCATTGATGCGCCTTCGCGACAAATATGCAGCCGAGCAGCCACTGAAAGGCGCAAAAATCATTGGCTGTATCCACATGACTGTGCAAACAGCTGTCCTCATCGAAACGCTCGTAGCGCTTGGCGCGGACGTTCGCTGGAGCTCGTGCAACATCTTCTCAACACAAGATGAAGCTGCCGCTGCAATGGTTGCTGCCGGAATTCCTGTCTACGCATGGAAAGGCCAAACGAACGAGGAAGGCGAATGGTGTGTTGAGCAGACCATTTTGAAAGATGGCGCGCCTTGGGATGCAAACATGCTTCTCGACGATGGCGGCGATTTGACTGCAATGGTTCACGAGAAGTATCCAGAGATGCTCGCTCACATTAACGGTGTGACTGAAGAAACAACAACAGGTGTCCATCGTTTGGTGGAAATGTTGAATAACGGCGAGCTGAAAATCCCTGCAATCAATGTAAACGATTCGGTGACAAAATCGAAAAACGACAACAAGTACGGTTGCCGTCATTCGCTGAATGATGCGATCAAACGCGGTACAGACATGCTTCTGTCAGGCAAGCGCGCACTTGTCATTGGTTACGGCGATGTGGGCAAGGGCTCTGCACAAAGTCTTCGCCAAGAGGGCATGATCGTGCGCGTCACAGAATCTGACCCAATCTGTGCGATGCAGGCTTGTATGGACGGATTTGAAGTTGTTAGCCCGTATCAAGATGGCGTGAAAACAGGTCAAGCAAAAGACATCAATACGCGCCTGCTTGAAGATACAGACGTACTTGTAACAACAACAGGTAACATCGATGTGTGCGATAGCGCGATGCTTCAGTGTCTAAAGAAGGGAGCAATCGTTTGTAATATCGGCCACTTCGACAACGAAATCGATACCGCCTATATGCGCAAGAACTGGCGCTGGGAAGAAGTAAAGCCTCAAGTGCACCAAGTCTTCCGCTCGAATGCAGATGACGACTACTTGTTGCTACTTGCAGAAGGTCGCCTCGTGAACCTCGGCAATGCGACTGGCCACCCTTCTCGTATCATGGATGGATCATTTGCAAACCAAGTCCTCGCTCAGATCGAAATGTATCAGCGTGGCTTTGCAAAACTTCCTGAAGCAGAAAAGGCCAACAATATTCAGATTGAAGTGCTGCCAAAGCAGCTTGATGAAGAGGTTGCGCGCTGCATGGTTGAAGGCTTTGGTGGTGTGATTACCAAGCTGACAGAAGAACAGGCGAAGTACATTGGCGTTTCAGTCGACGGTCCATTCAAGCCTGAAACTTACAAGTACTAATCATGAGAACCCCTCGTCTGTATGCGGACACCTTCGGTCACGCGACAGGCGAGGTGGTTTTATCTGAACGCAATCATCACTATCTTTCACGCGTTTTACGCGCGAAGACAGAACAAAAGATTGAGCTTTTTGACGGTAATGGCTGTGTTTGCCAAGCAATCATCACAGATATCAGCAAACGCGAAACAACTGTCCAAATTCTTAATATTTCAGAGACCCCAGATCACCGTCTGCCGGTGACACTCGGCCTTGCACTCATTAAATCAGACCGTTTTGACTGGGCATTACAGAAAGCAACCGAACTCGGTGTGACTGCAATTCAGCCGATCATTACACAATTCACGGATTCGCCACCTAAAGCGGATCGACTCGAAAAAAAGTGGAGCCATTGGCAAGAAATTTTGGTTAATGCATGCGAACAATCAGAAAATAACTGGCTTCCTCGCCTTCAGAAGCCAGCGCAACTCAATGAGCTCCCACTCCCCGAACAATCAATTGTCGCCCATCCAGCAACAGTCTCAGTCCAAATCAATCCAGCACAAGAGTCACTCTTGTTGATCGGTCCCGAGGGTGGCTTTAGTGATGCGGAAATCGACACCCTTTTAAAAAAGCAGGTGAAACCGATGTCACTTGGCCCCAGAATATTGAGAGCAGAGACCGCAGCGATTGTTGGTCTCACTTTGCTCGGACAGCAATACGGCCAATACTAGGAAAGACACGTGGGAACACAGACCAAGCGTATCGGATTCTGGATGGATCCAATCGAGGGTATCAAGCCATACAAAGACACCAGCTTTGCTCTGATGTTAGCGGCACAAGATCTTGGCCATGAGATTGTGTATCTCCCGAAGAACGGGCTATCTATTGATCACGGTGAGGCGAAAGCCATCATGCACGAGGTCAAAGTCATCGATGGCGTAAAAGACAACTTTGCCTCTCTGGGCGATCCCGTTCAGGCATCGCTCAGCAGTCTAGATGTGATCTTAATCCGTGTTGATCCGCCATTTGATAGCGAATATTTGTATGGCACTCACATTCTGGAGCGAGCCAAACACCTGGGGGTACAAGTCGTTAACAACCCTCAAGCGATTCGCGACTGCAATGAAAAGCTATTCGCAACGGAATTCAGTGCTTTGATGCCAAAGACAGTGGTCTCATCGAAACACGACGACATCCGCAACTTTCAAAAAACACAGGGCGACATCATCCTGAAACCGCTTGATGGCATGGGCGGCTCTGGAATCTTTCGAATTACCGCTGATGGCTTGAATCTCGGAGCAGTTCTAGAGACGCTCTCTCCGAACGAGTCTCGGCTCGTCATGGCGCAAGAGTACCGGCCTGAAATTATCGATGGTGATCGGCGCGTCCTAGTACTCCACGGGCAACCAATTTCACATGTTCTCGCACGAATTCCATCGCAAGGTGAAACCCGTGGCAATCTAGCCGCTGGCGGGCGTGGAGTTGCAATGCCGATTTCAGATCGCGAACGAGAAATCGCTGAAACTGTCGGTCCAACTCTCTTGGAGCGCGGGTTGTTATTCGTTGGACTGGACGTCATTGGCGGCCATCTCACAGAGATTAATGTGACCAGCCCGACTTGTGTTCGAGAAATCGATGCACAGGCGGGGACAACAATTGGGAAAGACTTTTTCCAAGCACTTTTTAATGAGTGAGCTAAACTAGGTATATGCATTCGTGAAAGAGATCCAATCCATGAGCGATGATTCAGGACAAACACTGTTTAACGGCCAATTTTTAGTCTCGATGCCAGATCTCAAAGACGGCGTTTTCGACTCATCACTGGTACTCATGTGCGAGCATGGCGAAACCGGCGCAATGGGATTTATTGTCAATAAGCCAACCGAGTTTTCTGTTCAGGAAATTTTTGAGCAGCTCGGACTTGAAGCGGCAGATGCCCTGGATCCCGATGTACCCGTTATGAATGGCGGGCCTGTCGAACCTCAACGCGGATTCTTACTCTCCAATCATCCAATCACAGATGATGTGGTGGAAGTGCTCGACGGGCTCTATCTCGCATCAAGCCCTGATGTATTGCCGCTGGCGATCGATGCGCTTAATCACGGAGATGCCATTTTCATTTTGGGATATTCTGGCTGGTCTGAAGGCCAATTGGAGTCGGAAATGGCCGCTAACACTTGGATCAATGTGCCTTGGGATGCTGATGTAATTTTCCAGATTCCGACTGCAGATCGGCAGCGTGCTGCGCTGGCGCAGCTTGGTATTGATCCCATTCAACTGTCCCAAGGTGCAGGCCACGCCTAATGCCATTGGCGCTCGGCTTTGACTATGGGCTGTCACGCATCGGAGTTGCAACTGGGCAAACCCTGACCCAAACAGCCAGCCCTCTTACTGCCCTGCCAGCCAAAGACGGAACACCCCAGTGGGATGCCGTAGAGAAGCTCTTAGCGGAATGGAAACCGGATGTTGTTGTCGTTGGACTACCGCTCCATGAAGATGGAGCGATGAGCGATATGGCTGAGCGCGCGAAAAAATTCGGTCAACGCATCCACGGCCGATTTGGTGTACAAGTAGCATACATTGATGAGTACCACAGTACCCGCGAAGCACGTGAACATTTGAATTATCAAGGAAGAGCGGGCGACCAAGATGGAAAACTCGACGCAACAGCCGCAAGCGTCATCCTTGAGCGCTGGCTTGGAGAGCAACATGCATGAGATTCGTTCTCAACAGGCGACTGAAGCCGCCCTGCAAAACCTAATCAGCCAAGTTCGCAATGGCTACGCTGATAGTGCGCCATTGGTGGTCGGAATTCATACAGGTGGCGCTTGGGTTGCTACGCGTCTATGCGAGGCCCTTGAATGGGAAGAACCTGCAACCCTCGACATCTCACTGTATCGCGATGACTTTGAGACCAGCGGGCTCAAACGGTCGGGAACGACAAACCGGATGCCTCAGCAGCTCAATGGCGAGAATATTTTGCTCATTGATGACGTATTGTTTACCGGCAGGACCATTCGTGCAGCCCTCAATGTTCTCTTTGACTACGGACGACCAGGCGCAATCAATCTCGGCATTTTATTCGACCGTGGCGGTCGTGAATTACCAATCGAACCAACTTTCCTTGGAGAATCTCTTGGCGAAGAGGGGGTTGGGCGGTGTAAACTAGTCGGACCTGAGCCATTAGTGCTCATGACCCCGGACTCGGAATAAGGAACGCCATGCACGGTCCAGCTGCGCTCCAGCTCACACCAGACGGACGATTGAAACATCTCCTGACGACCGAAGGCCTTCCAAAATCCCTCATTACTGAACTTCTCGATACCGCCGAAACGTTTCTTTCTTCGCAAGGACAACCCGTGAAAAAGGTTCCTCTGCTGCGTGGGAAGACGGTTGTAAATTTGTTCTTTGAGAATTCAACACGTACTCGAACCACTTTTGATATCGCTGCTCACCGATTAAGTGCTGATGTTGTCACGCTCGATATTCGAACAAGCTCCGCATCGAAAGGCGAAACGCTCTTCGACACATTGAAAAATCTCGAAGCAATGCAGGCAGATCTCTTCGTTGTTCGCCATAGTGCTGGCGGAGCACCGTTTTTCATCGCCGATCGCGTAACTCCGAATATCGCAGTCATCAACGCAGGCGATGGAACTCACGCACACCCGACTCAAGCACTCCTCGACTTGATGACCATCAGGAAGCACAAAGGTGATCCTGCGAATCTCTCGGTCGCAATTATTGGTGACCTTAAACACTCACGCGTCGCCCGCTCTCTGATTCATGGACTTCGAGGCATGGGTTGCCCTGATATTCGAGCCATCGGTCCAGGCACGTTACTGCCTTCTGATCTAGGACACCTCGGTGTGCACACCTTTCACAATATCGACGATGGCTTACGTGACGTCGATGTGGTGGTCTTACTCCGACTACAAAAAGAACGGATGACTAGCGCATTATTACCGAGTGAACGCGAGTTTTTTAATCTTTACGGTATGACTGAGTCGCGCCTAGCGCTCGCAAAAGACAACGCAATTGTGATGCACCCTGGTCCGATCAACCGAGGTGTTGAAATCGCTAATGAAGTTGCCGACGGACCCCAAGCCGTCATCCTCGATCAAGTAACCAATGGGATCGCGATCAGAATGGCTGTCATGGCGATGACATTGTCGACACAGCAAGGGGGTCATTCGTGAGTGTGATCATCCGAAATGTTCAAATCATCTCACCAGGCAGCCCTTTGCATGGCGCGACAGAGATCGGCATCGACCAAGCCGTATTCGTTGATCCAAATACCCTGTCTGATGCAACCGAGATCAACGGAGAGGCGGCTTGGCTCGTACCCGGTCTCATCGACTTCAGGGTGAACTTACGAGAGCCTGGTCTCGAACATAAAGGCACGATTGCATCTGAGACCCGAGCAGCAGTTGCTGGAGGTGTCACATCTGTGGTGGCAACACCAACAACAGACCCAGTAGTCGACTCTCCGGCGGACGTTCGCCTTGTTCTTGAGCGAGCCAATGCATCAGGCCATTGCCGAGTTCTGCCTACCGCTATGCTAACCCAAGGTGGTGGCGGTACTCACTTGTCCGAGATGGCAGCGCTTGTCGACGCTGGATGTGTGGCTTTAGCGCAAGGTAATCGCCCATTTACCTCGAGAAAAATTGAATTCAACGCCCTGAAATATGCCCAAAGCCTCGGTATCCGAGTGATATTGGATTCTGAATCACGTGACTTTGCTGGGGGGTGCGCACATGCGGGACAAATCGGAACTGGACTTGGCCTCTCGCTGAACTCTCCTTTATCTGAAACCTTAGGCCTTGGCGCCGACCTTGACTTGGTCGAAGCCACCGGAGTGAGTGCGCATTTTTCCCGCATCACGACCAAAACATCAGTCGATCGTATTCGCGAAGCCAAAGCAAAAGGCCTTCAAATCACCTGTGACGTGACCTTGGGTCACTTATTGTATTCCGAGCAGGCCATCGTCAATCTCGACCCGAATTTCCATCTCGAGCGTCCACTGCGAACGGAAGACGATCGACTGGCCCTGATCGCTGGGGTGGTCGACGGAACCATTGATTTAATCGTTTCCGATCACTCGCCGCATGAGACAGGGGCAAAACTCGCTCCATTCCCAGAAACAGAAAAGGGAATGAGCCTGATTGAAGGTGTCATCCAACTTCTTCTCAAACTCGATCAAAGCGGTGAATTATCTTTTGAACAGTCGCTGCTAGCGATGACGAGTAAAGCAGCCCAAGTGATTAACCAGAGAGAGCTCGGCTCGGTTCAATATGGCAATCCTGCTGATTGCGTACTTTTTGATCCAAATGGCTCAACAACTTACGACCAAGACCATTGGTTGAGCGCTGGAACGAACAGCCCATTATTTGGACAAACATTACCTGGGAGGGTGATGGGGTCTTGGATTAATGGACTGCATATCGCGCCGTAACAATGGACCGCATTGCTGAACTCACGCATCAATTCTCACTCATCGAATCGTCTATTCGAGACGCGGAAGTCGCAGCCGATCGAGCATCTGGCTCAGTTCATTTACTTGCCGTGTCTAAAACGAAACCTGCATCTGATGTCGAAGTGCTTGCTCGACTTGGACAAAAACGCTTTGGCGAAAACTATGTGCAAGAAGCTGTCGATAAGATCCATGCACTCAGCAACTTCGATATCGAATGGCATTACATCGGTCATATTCAAAGCAATAAAACCAAAATCATCGCCACTGAATTTGACTGGGTGCATACGGTTGATCGTGAAAAAATAGCAAGTCGTCTCAACGAGGCCAGAACGGGCGAGCCCCTCAATATCCTCATTCAGGTTAACGTTGACCTCGCAGAAACCAAATCAGGCGTGGCGCCTGACAACTTAAAGCAATTAGCTGAAGCCATTTGGGCGTTACCTAACTTACGGCTCCGCGGCTTAATGTCGATTCCAGACCCGGTGAGCGATGATGATTTAAAACGAGCTCACCAAAAGCTCAAATCACTGTTTGATGAGTTGAAAGGCTGCCATCCAACACCAGAAATCTTTGATACCCTCTCGATGGGAATGACGAACGATTTAGAGCTTGCAGTCATCGAGGGCAGTACTATGGTGCGAATCGGAACGGCACTCTTCGGAGCACGACCCCCAAAGGACACAGTATGAATCATCAGATCGGATTTATTGGCGGCGGCAACATGGCCCAAGCGATTATTGCTGGCCTCTTAAAAAGTGGTCGGTCGTCGAGCGATATTCTCGTCTCAGATCCAAATGCAGAATGCAGAAAAGCACTGTCGGCTATGGGTGTAGCCAGTTTCCAAGACAGTGCTCCAGTGATGGCGCAAGCTGATCTTGTTGTCCTCGCTGTGAAGCCCCAAATCATGGATTCAGTTCTCGCTAGTATTGCTGATTCAGTCAAAAAAACGCAGATCATTATCTCAATCGCTGCAGGCATTACGATTCGCGGCATTCGTCGTCAATTGAACGACGCAGAGAACCCTGTGGTTCGTGTCATGCCCAATACGCCTGCATTGATTGGCGAAGGGATGTCCGCTCTCGCATCAGACACGGAACTCGATGACGATATTAAAGAGGCTGTACAGAAAATTTTTGAGGCATGCGGCCATGCACTATGGGTGCCAAATGAAGAGGCGATTGACGCTGTAACAGCAGTCTCTGGATCGGGGCCCGCGTACTTCTTCTTGATGATTGAAAACTTAATTAATTCAGGAATCCGACTCGGACTCTCACCCGATGTTGCCAAGGCCCTCGTTATTCAAACAGCAAAAGGCGCAGCTGGCATGGTTGAATTATCAGATGTGGGTCCTGATGTATTGCGGCAGAGAGTTACTTCACCGGGTGGAACAACGGAAGCTGCATTACATGTTTTCAATGAAGGTGACTTCGCAGATCTGGTCGATCGTGCACTGATTGCGGCCAGAGATCGCGCAGGCGAGCTATCCAAAGACGCACCCTGAAATTTACGTTAGGCTAAGCGCTAGACAAAGGGAGTCACATGGAAGCAAATCTAATTTTTTACGTTCTCAACACTGCAATTTCAGTCGTTGTGGCGCTGGTGGGCCTTCGCTTCTTACTGCAACTGGCTCAAGCAAATTTTTATAACCCTATTTCCCAAGGCATCAATCGCTTTACTGCGCCACTGACTGCAGTGTTCAGCGGCCTTCCGACCATTGGATCCTTCAATGTCGGGATATTAGTCGCAGCTATTGTCATCCAAGCTGTTGGAGCCGGCGTCTGTTTATTGTTGCTCGGCGGTATGCCAGGAATCGCGCAACTCATCGTTTGGTCGATTTTGTCGGTATTCGGCGTGATGATTAATCTCGTATTTTACGCTTTGCTTGGGATGATCATCTTATCGTGGTTAGCGCCAGGCGCATCACATCCAGGAGCTGAACTCTTGTATCAATTATCGGAACCTTTCCTTGCACCGTTTAGGAAAATTGTTCCAGATCTTGGTGGCCTTGATCTATCTCCAATCCTTTTATTTGTTGTAATCAATCTGCTTGAAGCTATGGTTATCCGTGGTCCAGCACGGTCGATGGGCATGTCACAGACAGTGGCCCAGTTCTTCGTTGGAATCAGTTAATGACTGCATCACTCGGGGTTGTTACTCCCGAACTTATTCCATTTGAGACACCGCTTACTCTAGAGCGCGGAGGATATTTACCGCGCTATGACCTCATGGTCGAAACATACGGGACATTAGATGCACATAAATCAAATGCGGTCCTCGTCTGTCATGCATTGAGTGGCGATCACCATGCCGCTGGATACCACGAATCAGAGTCCAATAAACCGGGTTGGTGGAATCATTACATTGGACCGGGTAAGAGCATCGACACGGATCGTTTTTTTGTTGTCAGCCTCAATAACTTAGGGGGCTGTTCAGGATCGACAGGTCCACTATCCATCAACCCTGAAACCGGTAAAGCCTACGGACCCTCTTTCCCTGAAGTCACCGTGCTTGATTGGGTTCACGCACAAGCAAGGCTCGCCGATCATTTAGGGATCGAGAAGTTTGCTGCAATTGTCGGCGGCTCGCTTGGTGGTATGCAGGCCCTGCAGTGGTCCATTACCTACCCTGAGCGGGTTGGGGCTGCCGCCATTATTGCTGCTGCACCTCGGCTCACTGCGCAAAATATCGCGTTTAACGAGGTTGCCCGCCAAGCAATCATGCGAGACCCCAATTTCTTCGATGGGGATTATGCAGATCACGATGTCATCCCGGCTTCAGGGGTTGGTCTCGCGCGCATGGTTGGACACATTACATATCTTTCTGATGTCTCCATGGGCGAAAAATTCGGCCGCAGCCTTCCGCGGGAAGATCGCGATGCAGAGGGTGTTAATTTTGCTGTCGAGCAATACTTGAGATATCAAGGTGAGCAATTTAGTGGGCGCTTTGACGCCAACACATACATCCTCATGACACGCGCACTTGATTATTTCGATCCGACTCTAAACGAATCGATCCCGTTACCAGAAGTATTGAGTACAACTCAGTGCAAGTTTTTAGTGCTGTCATTCACCACAGATTGGCGCTTCTCTCCATCCCGGTCTGAAGAAATCGTTGATGCCCTCATTCAAGCCGGAAAGCCTGTGAGCTATACGCGCCTCGAATCTGCGCACGGTCACGATGCGTTTCTCATCCCCGATGCGACTTATGAACGAATTTTTAAAGCGTTCATGGATCGCGTACATCAGGATTTGGGGGGTAACGTATGATTTCGCATTCCTATCGCATTCCAGATTGGATTGCCAAGAATTCGCGGGTTCTCGACCTCGGCTGTGGTGATGGCCGACTGCTTGCGCAATTAGTCGAGACGCATGCGATTGATGCGCTCGGTCTCGAATTGGATCCAGACAAAATCGCGACTTGTCTCGATTTGGGTCTTAGTGTGATTCAGCAAGACTTAAACAGAGGTCTATCAAACTTCAATGATCAACAGTTTGACACGGTCATCATGACTCAAACATTACAGGCGATTCGCCGGCCAGATCTCGCGTTGTCTGAAATGCTGCGTGTTGGCCGTGAAGCGATTGTGACGTTTCCGAACTTTGCGTATATCAGGAACCGTATCCAGTTGGGTCTAGCAGGCCACATGCCAGTGAACCCACAGTTGCCAAACCCGTGGTACGACACACCAAATATTCATCTCTCAACATTCCGGGACTTCGAAGAACTCTGTCAGACGCTTTCCATTCGGATCCTCGACAAAGACACTTCAAACCTATCTGGAAAACGCACTTGGCTTGGGACAGTTTGGCCCAATCTCTTTGGAGAAGTTGCTGTTTATCGACTAACCAAGGAGTCTTAATGCGACAGATCATCGCGGCCCTTTTGTGCTGTTGGACACTCAGCACCCATGCCACTGAAATTGTGAGAGAACAGGGGTTTGAGGTTCAAATCCAACCCTTTCCATCAACATTTTTAACCCAAGATGTAGCCTCAACCTATGGCTTTGAGCGAAGCCGTCGCCAAGCTCTAATTAATGTCGTCGTATTGAAAGTTCAGCCTGACGGCCAGGCGCGTGGTGCAGTGCCCGCATCTGTCACAGGTTTTTCAAAGAATCTACTCGGACAAACCCAAACCCTGACCTTTCGAGAAATTGATGAGGGTGACGAAGCAATCTATTACCTCGCACCTGTGCGTGTGACGAGCGAGGAAGAAATCCAGATTGCTCTCGAGGTTATTCCTGCGAACGCAAAGGCGATTGATATCAACTTCAAGCACCAAGTTTATGTGGACTAATAACAGACTCGTTTTAGCCAGTGGAAACAAAGGCAAACTGCGTGAGTTTTCGAAGCTCTTTTCTGACTTCGGAACCGAAGTCATCCCTCAAACTGACCTGCACATCGATTCCCCTGAGGAGACTGGACTCAGTTTTATCGAGAACGCACTGCTAAAAGCGCGCCATGCATCAGCGGTGACAAAACTTCCCGCGCTGGCAGATGATTCCGGACTCGTTATTCCAGCACTCGATGGTGCTCCTGGCCTCTATTCAGCGCGCTTCGCTGGAAGCAATGCGTCAGACGAGGACAATCTGAAGTTGTTACTTGATCGCATGAATGCTCTCCGTGGCGACGATCGGAAAGGCCACTATATTTGCGCGCTCGCCCTCGTTCGTCACTCAACCGATCCAGATCCTATCGTTGTTATTGGACGATGGCATGGGCAAATCATTGATGCGCCCCGGGGAGATGGAGGTTTTGGTTACGACCCAATTTTCCTTCCTGACGGTCTCAAAGAGACGGCTGCCGAGCTTGATTCAGAAACGAAGAATCAGATCAGTCACCGCGGACTTGCCGTTATCGAACTCAGATCGCTTCTCAGGTGAATTCTCTACCGCGTTCGCTCTACATTCACATCCCTTGGTGTGTTCGGAAATGCCCCTATTGTGACTTTAATAGTCATGAACAAGTTGATCCTGACTTTGCGGGATATGGTCAAGCTTTAGTCCATGACTTAGATGCCGATCTTGAACGCTACGGGGCAACTCCTTTTACTTCATTATTTTTTGGTGGAGGCACCCCAAGTCTATTTCCGCCACAACACCTCGAGCCACTATTTAAAAAGCTCCGGGAGCTCAATTTAATCTCAGATACGACTGAGATTACCCTGGAAGCCAATCCAGGGACATTGGATCTAGGACATCTAGGTGGCTATTACGAATTAGGAATCAACCGGTTATCGATAGGCGTTCAAAGCTTCAATACGGATGTTCTTAAAGCACTGGGCCGAATTCACGACAGAACCCAAGCTATCGCGATGATCGAGCATGCGAAAGCAGTCGGCTTTTCACGGATCAATGTTGATCTCATGCATGGAACACCAGGCCAGACGCCCGCGATTGCACGGGACGACTTAGAGGTCGTCCGAGACCTCGAGATTAGGCATCTATCGTGGTATCAACTCACGATTGAACCCAACACGGCGTTTTATTCAAAGCCCCCCAAGCTTCCAGATGAAGATCTCCTTGAAGACACTGAAGAGATCGGGAGTGAGATCATCGAATCCATGGGTCTTGCACATTATGAGGTGTCTGCATTTGCCAAGCCTGGAGAAGAAGCCAAACACAATTTGAATTATTGGGAGTTCGGTGATTACTTTGGGATAGGGGCAGGCGCACATGGAAAGATCACGACCGAGCGTGGGGTGATTCGCACGCAACGAACAAGGCAACCATCCAATTACCTTGCCCGCACTGACTGTTATGCGACCGAAACGCCTCTGTCAGATGGCCATCTCGGTGCTGAATGTTTAATGAATGGACTGCGATTGAAATCTGGAATCTCGTATGCGTGTTTTGAGGAAAGAACCGGGCTAGATCCCGTTGCGTTTCGAGCGACACATTTGAAGGAAGCAGACCGATTGGATTTACTGACATCCGGGCGCTTTCAGACTTCCGAACTTGGCTGGCGCCACCTCAATCACATTTTAGAGATGCTGATCTGAAGCCTTTCGCTCATACACCAAATCAAACACTGCATGTCCCAAACGCTCACCGCGGGTCTCAAACTTTGTGATCGGACGACGGTCGGGACGCGGGACAAAATCCCCATCTTCGGACGTATTATGCCAAGCAGCACTTTGACTAAACTTCTCGACCATCCATTCAGCATAGGGGGCCCAGTCAGTTGCCAGATGACAAAAACCGCCCAAACGCACGCGATGGGCGAGAAGGTTAATGAAATCTGCCTGTACGATACGTCGTTTGTGATGACGCTTTTTATGCCAGGGATCCGGGAAATAAATCTGAACACCTTCAAGCGACTGAGGCCCTAGGCCATCAGACAGCACCTCAACAGCATCTTCGCAAATCACACGGAGGTTGGTGGCGCCCGCCTTCTTCGCTTCATTCATCAAGCGACCTACACCAGGCTTATGAACTTCGACACCGATAAAATCACGCTCGGGCTCGTTCAGCGCTTGGCTTAACAACGAATCCCCCATACCAAAACCGATTTCAAAGACCACCGGAGCTTCACGCCCAAATGTTGTCTGAAGATCGAGCCTATGGTGATTGCAAACAAGACCATACTCATCCCATAGGGTCTGATACGCCTTATCTTGCGCATCAGTCATTCGACCTGCTCGAAGCACAAAACTCCGAATCGTTCGCTTCTTCGATTCTTCAATCATTCAATCAAACCAGTCTCAGGGCTCGAAGCATCTGCATATCGTTTTCTCGGCATGCGTCCAGCTTCATAAGCAAGACGCCCACTTTCGATAGCGAGTCGCATCGCATGCGCCATTTTGATTGGATCTTTTGCTTCGGCAATTGCTGTATTCATCAAAACACCCTCGCAACCGAGCTCCATCGCGACAGTCGCATCTGATGCGGTACCAACGCCTGCATCGACGATGACAGGTACTTTTAAGTTATCGAGAATTTCGCGGATATTGTAAGGGTTTTGTAGACCGAGACCTGAGCCAATCGGTGCACCAAGTGGCATGACAGCGACACAACCAATCGCTTCGAGCTCAAGCGCGATCAATGGGTCATCTGAGGTATACACCATCACTTCAAAACCATCGGCAACTAAGGTACGCGCAGCGGTCAAGGTTTCGACAACGTCTGGGTAGAGGGTCCGCGACTTTGAGATAACCTCAAGCTTCACGAGGTTATGACCATCCAACAATTCACGCGCAAGCCGACAAGTTCGAACTGCGTCATCTGCCGTATGGCACCCGGCTGTGTTCGGTAAAAGTGTGTAACGATCAGGAGATATCACATCCAATAGATTAGGTTCGTTTGGGTTCTGGCCTAAATTGGTCCTGCGAACTGCCATGGTAACGACATCCGCGCCGCTTGCTTCAATAGCCCGACCTGTTTCATCCAAATCACGATATTTCCCAGTGCCAACAAGTAATCTGGATTTAAGCGTGTATGAACCTACTTGAATTGTGTCTGTCACTTAACCTCCTCCAATGGCATGTACGATTTCAAGAACATCGCCATCCTCTAGTATGACTTCGGAAAATTGCGATTTCGGGACAATGTCGCCATTTCGCTCAACAGCAATGCGGCGACCTAATAATGATTTTGTCGTGAGATAACTCTCAAGCGTTTGAGGCTCAATGCTCTCAGCCTCGCCATTGACCGATATTTGCATGCACATTCCTTGAATAAAAAAGGCCGCATAAGCGGCCTTTTTTGAAAAACATCCGTCCGTTTAAGCAACGAGCGCCGTTTTCACCTTCTTCATCGCATTCTTCTCAAGCTGACGAATACGTTCCGCAGAGACATTATACTTGCCCGCAAGCTCGTGCAGAGTAGCTTTTTCGTCGGCTAACCAGCGACTCGCCAAAATGTCTTTGCTTCGGTCATCCAAATCAGACAAGGCTGAATACAATCGATCGGTCGAATCTTGCGTCCAATCCTGTTTTTCCAAAATATCGGCAGGATCAGCGTTCGATGCCTCGAGGTACTGAGACGGAGATAGCGACAGATCATCATCGTCATCTGAATAACCATCAAATGCCATGTCTTGTGCAGCGAGTCGACCTTCCATTTGCCGAACGACGTCTTCACTGACACCCAAGTCATTCGCAACACTCTTCACTTCATCAGCAGTGAACCACGCCAATTTTTTCTTGGCGCTTCTTAAGTTAAAGAACATCTTGCGTTGCGCTTTAGTGGTCGCGACTTTAACGATCCGCCAATTTTTCAAGATGTACTCGTGCATTTCAGCTTTGATCCAATGCACAGCAAAGGACACCAAGCGAACGCCCATTTCTGGGTTGAAACGCTTCACAGCCTTCATCAAACCGACGTTGCCTTCTTGAATCAAGTCAGCCTGAGGCAGACCATATCCAGAGTAGCTACGCGCAATGTGCACAACAAAGCGCAGGTGCGACATAACCAATGAACGTGCGGCATCAAGATCGTTGTCGTAGTACAAACGATCAGCAATTTCTTTTTCTTCTTCCGCGGTCAAAATCGGAATCTGACTGACGGCCTGAATGTAGGCCTCAATCTGACCGCCTGGAAGTAACACTTCTACAGGTAAATTTGATTTTTTAGGCACAAAACACCTCGTTTCAGCTAGCTCATGCATATGTAACGTCGCCGACCTCCCTGTTTAGCCTTTCGTCTTAGTATATAGACAATATAACTCTTTTTTAGTTCCACTGCGCCGAAAATCAACTGCGATTCACGCCCTTTTGTCATCAATGAAGGGCTTTCAATCGCCGATTTACAGCGCGCTCTGCACCAACCCAACTCGCCAGTACTGCAATTGATGCAACACCAATAAGTATCCGACCGTCCATGGGAATATTCTCAAGCCGCGAATCCAAGGCTTTCAAATTTGATGCAAGGGCCGAGGACAATACCTCATTTAGCAAGGTAATCACAAGGCATGCACTCAAACCTGCGAGGACGCCGAGCAATGTTGCTCGATACAAATAGGGTCTTCGAATAAAGCGCCGGGACGCGCCCAATAGGGTATACAGCTCAATCCGACGTCGATCATCCACCACATCGGCTGCCGCAACCAAGAATACAGCCATCAAAACCCCGATGATGGTCAGTACTGATAAACCAATACCCAGAAAACCAAGCATCTCAACGAGAGACGCGTATTGAATTCGTGTCGACGGATAGTATCTCAATGACAGCACGCGTCGATCAGCAGCGAGTGTCTCAATGATTTGATTTTCACGCGCCTCGATCCCCTGCACAGAAAATTTCACTCGAAGCGCGTCAGGTAATGGATTATTCGCCTTTAAATCGGCAATCGGCTCTAATCCGTCTTGCTTACTCAACTGCTCAAGCGCCGCACTCCTTGGTACGAAAACGATCTGATCGGTATCCGGCATTTCTGAAAGCGTACGCTCGAGGTCAATTCGTGCTTCGACTTCGAGATCCTGTTTTAAAAAAACAATCGCCTCACTCTGAACAGCGTCTTCAGGAACAAGCGAAGCCATCCCGAGCCAAATTTGTGCGAGCCAACCAGGAATCGCTAACAAAATGCCAAGCAAGCAGACCAAAACTATGAACTGCGTCAACCGATCGGACGTGCGCTTCCAAGCATCATGGATCGCTTGCGTATGATCTAAGATCCAACGATTCATCGATTGGCTCCCATGCCATCAGAGACGAGACAGCCTTTCTCAATAACTAACCGACGGAATGGTAACGATTCGACAACCGCCCGCTCGTGAGTCGCAACCAAAATAGTCACACCCAACTGCTGGAATTGGGTGAACATCCGCATCACGCGAGCCGAGAGCTCTGGATCCAAGTTTCCTGTTGGCTCATCAGCCACCAAAAGTGCAGGCCGATGAACGATCGCTCTGGCGATACCGACTCGTTGCTGCTGTCCACCTGAAAGTACACGCGGACTCGCATTCGCTTGATCCGACAGATCAACGCGCGATAAAGCGGCTTTCACTCGTTTTGGAATTTCTGATTCACTAAACCCAGAAATACGAAGCGGCAACGCCACGTTATCGTAGACTGATAAGTCTTCTTCCAAGTTCGGATCCTGAAATACCACGCCAACACGACGTCGGTAACGCGCAAGCTTTTCACCTGACAGCGTGGATAAATCCGTACCCGCTACACGAACCACTCCAGATGAGGCGGTTTCTAAACCTAAAATCAAACGCAGTAACGTCGATTTACCCGCTCCAGAATGCCCCGTGAGAAACGCCATCTCACCAGGCGCAAGACGGAAGTTCACATCAGAGAGCGCTTCACGTTGGCCATCATAGACTTTGGCAACGCTCTCAAATTCAATCACTCAGAAGCCTCCGCAAACATCGCGTCAACGAATGCGGATGCATCAAATGCACGTAAATCCTCAGCTTTTTCACCGAGACCGACATAACGAATCGGAAGCCCGAACTCACGAGATAGCGCAAACACGATGCCACCCTTCGCAGTGCCATCAAGCTTTGTTAACACCAAACCAGTCGGCTGGATGGCTTTTGAGAACTCACGGGCTTGGCTGATCGCATTTTGACCCGTGCCTGCATCAAGAACTAACAGCACTTCGTGTGGCGCGCCAATGTCGAGCTTACCGAGCACCCGACCAATCTTCTCAAGCTCATTCATCAAATTCGCTTTGTTTTGAAGACGTCCAGCGGTGTCAGCCAACACAATGTCAGTACCTCGTGCTTTCGCCGACTCACACGCGTCGTAGAGTACTGATGCTGAATCAGCACCCGTGTCTTGAGCGATGACCGGAACTCCGTTTCGCTCGCCCCATGTTTTCAATTGCTCAACAGCAGCTGCACGGAATGTATCACCAGCTGCAAGCACCACTGATCGACCATCAGCTTGATACCGATGCGCAAGTTTCCCAATGGTGGTCGTCTTACCAACACCATTCACACCGATCATCAAAATGACATGCGGTGTATTCGAACGCTCATCCACAACCACTTCAGATGCACTTAAAGTCGATGCCAAGATCTCCTTTAGAAGCGTTAATAAACCATCTGCATCCGATATGCCTTCTTGCTTGGAGCGCTCCTCAAGCGTATCTAGCACCCAGTCCGTCGTCTCAACGCCAACGTCAGACGATAGAAGGATGGCTTCAAGATCGTCCCGGATCTCTTCATCGAAACCACCGCTAAATAAGCCCTTCAGACTGTTAGATAACTGAGACCGTGAGCGCGATAGCGCTTTAAAGAAACTAACGGGCTCGACAACTTCAGCAACCACAGACGCATTGGTCGATTCAGGCGCAATGTCCTGAGCTTGATCAGGCGCTTCAGGCGCGGCTTTTTTTCGCCCGAACAGAAACCAAGCGATCAACACAACGAATACAGCGATACCAATAAGCAAAAGTGGATCGAATGTCATGGCAATTGGAAATCCTAAAAAACTCGAGACGAGATGATAGCATTTGCGGATGAAAAGAGAGATGAACAAACGCAAAGCCCAAACCGGTGTTCGCATTATCGGCGGAACATTGAAGCGTTCTAAAATCGAGGTTCTCGAACGCGATGGGCTGAGACCAACCCCTGATCGGGTGCGTGAGACTCTATTCAATTGGCTCATGCCAGCGATACCCGGCGCCATTGTGATGGATTGTTTTGCTGGAAGTGGTGCGCTCGGCCTAGAAGCACTGTCTCGAGGTGCATCCAAATGTACTTTCTTCGAAAAAGATGGAGCGGTCGCCAAGCAAATTCAAAAAAATCTCGAGCGGTTTCAACTCAATCCGCAAGCGACGGTCACTTGTGCAGATGTATTCCAGACATCCAAAGAATTGTTTAATGAGGCAGATATCATCTTTGCAGATCCACCATTCCACCATGGGATGAGTCAGGACTTTCTGACTTGGATTCGAGATAAAGTTCAGCCAGACTCTCGTCTTGTCATCGAATGCGAACGAGATCAGGACTTGGATCTTCAGGGGTTCGAGGTAATCAGGGAATTGAAAGCAGGCATCGACTGGCTGCGTTTATTGAGACCGACATCATGACTATAGCCGTCTATCCGGGAACGTTTGATCCAATCACAAACGGACATGTCCACGTTGTTGAAAGGGCAGCACGTATTTTTGACCGAGTCATTGTTGGCGTCGCCGGATCCACACACAAAACGCCAACTTTTGATCTTGAGACGCGAGTCAGCCTTGCTGAACAGTCGCTTGGTCATCTCGATAATGTTGAAATCCGCGGTTTTCACACGTTGCTAGCCAACTTTGCGCAAGCAGTCGGTGCACGTGTTCTTCTTCGTGGTTTGCGGGCTGTTGCAGATTATGAGTATGAACTTCAACTGGCGAACTTAAATAAGCAACTTGCGCCAGAACTGGAAAGCCTATTTTTGACCCCTGTCGAGCATTTCAGCTTTATTTCGTCCACATTAGTCAAAGAAGTTGCGCGGCTTGATGGCCAAGTCGAGGCATTTGTTCCTCAGCCTGTGGCAGAAGCCCTAAAAAGTCATTTCGATCGTTAACGTTGGCAGTGACTGCAGAAGTAGCTATTTCGACCGCCAATCACCCGACTTTGAATCGACGTATCACATTCACGACATTGCTCTCCGTCGCGGCCGTATACAGATAACGTTTGCTGAAAATAGCCGGGCTCACCCTGGCCATTCACAAAATCACGAAGCGTCGTACCACCTGATTCAATCGCTCTTGCTAACACCTTTTTAATCTCTTCTGCCAACACTTGATAGCGGGATTTTGAGATACGGTTTGCTGCTCGTGAGGGATGAATACCAGACAAGAAAAGCGATTCAGATGCATAGATGTTCCCAACCCCAACCACAACGGCGTTGGTCATGATGAACGACTTCACTGCAATACTTCTGCGTCTTGATTGCGCATACAGCCAATCACCAGAAAAGGCATCAGATAAAGGCTCAGGGCCTAAATGATCGATTAACTGCTTCGCGCGATCAGAATCTGCCCATAGAAGACAACCAAATCGTCGTGGATCGTGATAACGAAGCTCCAAATCACCAACGCGGATTTGCACGTGGTCATGCGTTTTCACAGGAGTATCTGGATCAACCAAACGAAATGAGCCGCTCATCCCGAGATGCGACAGTATTTGAGTGTGTTCTGTTTCAATCAGAAGGTATTTCGCACGACGCGAGACCGAAAGGCATTTTTCGTTCAATAAGCGTTGTGAGAAATCAGATGGGATCGGCCATCGCAATGAGGGCTGATTCACTCGAATTGAGTTAAAGCGCTCACCAATAAGAAACGGCGCGATTCCTCGCGCCGTTGTCTCGACTTCAGGAAGTTCAGGCATGAGCCTTTACTTAATTTTCGCTTCCTTGTACATCACGTGCTTGCGAACAACGGGATCGTACTTTTTGAATTCGAGCTTATCTGGAGTGTTCCGCTTGTTCTTGTCAGTTGTGTAGTAATGACCAGTACCAGCAGACGATACCAATTTAATTTTGTCACGCATGGTTTACACCTTCTCGCCACGTGAGCGGATATCTGCCAAAACAGCATCAATCCCCAGTTTATCGATAATGCGCATTCCTTTCGTAGAAACACGAAGACGCACGAAACGCTTCTCAGATTCAACCCAGAACCGATGCCAATGCAGGTTCGGGAGGAAGCGACGCTTCGTCTTGATGTTCGAATGCGACACATTGTTGCCGGTTGCAGGACCCTTGCCTGTTACTTGGCACACTTTTGACATAATTAGATCCGCCTCTGGTTGCACAGACCGTGAAAAAATGGACGCGAATGATACCGTCGCCAGAAAGAACATACAAGAGCCAATTGATCGCTTATTTGGGCATCCGAAGTTTGGGTCACTCGTGATATGGTTGGCGCTTGAATGACAAGGGAACGTCAGTGACGCAAACATCTTGGTTCCAAAACAAACATATTGTGCTTGGTGTAACAGGCGGGATTGCTTGTTATAAGGCTTGTGAGCTGGCCCGAGAACTCGGTCGCCGTGGCGCAATTGTGCAAGTTGTGATGACTGAATCTGCTACGGCTTTCGTCAGCGCTTTAACCTTCCAAGCGCTGACCGGGCGCGAGGTTAAAATCTCAATGCTCGACCCCAAAGCAGAAGCTGGCATGGGGCATATTGAACTGGCCCGCTGGGCTGATCTGATCCTCGTTGCCCCCTGCACTGCCAACACAATGGCCCAACTCGCACATGGCAGAGCTCCGGATTTACTGACCACTCTCTGGGCTGCATCTGCATGTGAGAAAGCGATTGCTCCCGCAATGAATCAACAGATGTGGAAACATTCAGAGACGCAAGACAATCTGGGTCGTCTTGTTCGAATGGCGCACGTCATCGGCCCAGATTCAGGGATTCAAGCATGCGGCGATATGGGCTCGGGACGGATGAGCGAGGCGCTCGACATCGTCGACACACTTGAAACATCCCTCAATCGCGGTCCACTTGCAGGAACTCAAGTTGTTATTACAGCAGGCCCTACACATGAGCCTATCGACCCGGTGCGATATCTCGCCAACCGCTCATCCGGCAAAATGGGATTTGCATTGGCCGAAGCCGCAAACCGACTTGGCGCGACAGTGACATTGATCGCGGGCCCAGTGCATCTCGACACACCAGCCGGTGTGAAGCGAATCGACGTTGAAACGGCCAGCGAAATGCACACTGCTGTTCAGGCATCACTTGATGGGATTGACCTATTTATTGGGGCTGCAGCCGTGTGCGACATGCGCCCTGCATCCGTTTCAGATCAAAAGCTGAAAAAGTCTAAAAACGATTTATCTCAAATCACATTGATTGAAAATCCCGACATTATTCAGTCAGTCGCTGCCGGCCCAAATCGCCCACCCGTAGTGGTCGGATTCGCAGCAGAGACCGAATCGGTTTTGCAAAATGCAAAGCAAAAGCTCGCTAAGAAATCACTCGACGCTGTCATCGCGAATTGCGTCGCTGATGGCGAAATTTTTGGACAAGACACAACACAAGTCACAATTGTGTATGCCGATGGCGAACAAGAGCTCGCTGCCGGAGCCAAATCCGAGGTGTCCAAGGACATCCTTACAACCCTTTCTACACTCTTACCGAAAAGGATTTGAAATGAACCTGAAATTTAAACGTCTCGACCCTCGTGTTGGCAACGAATGGCCTATCCCTGAGGTCGGTACACCAGGTTCTGCTGGGGTTGATTTGCGTGCATGTCTCGATCAAGCAGTAACGCTTGCGCCAGGAGAAACTATGTTGATTGGAACGGGCATTGCAATCCACCTTGAAGATCCGAAGCTGTGCGCGATGATCCTACCTCGAAGTGGACTCGGACACCGCGGTCTGGTGCTCGGCAATCTAGTCGGACTGATTGATTCTGACTACCAGGGAGAACTCAAAATTTCCACATGGAACAGAGGTACCGAGCCACAAACTATTGAGCCTGGGGATCGAATTGCACAGATGATCATCACGCCTGTTATTCAGCCCAATTTTGTCGAAGTTGATGATTTCGATGCGTCTGAGCGTGGTGAAGGTGGATTTGGCCACACAGGAACACGCTAATGAGCGCAATGACTCCTACTATTTTTCGTGCCTACGATGTCAGGGGGACGTACCCCGATCAACTGAACCGCGGCGTGGTCGAGGCCCTTGGCCAAGCGATTGGAACCTATGCGAAAAAACGCGGGCAAACGACTGTAGTCACAGCACGCGATGGTCGATTATCAGGACCAGATCTTCAGGATGCGCTCAACCAAGGCTTAATGCGCGCTGGAGTTGATGTCATCGACGTTGGCATGGTTCCAACGCCAGTGCTTTACTTTGCAGCACTGACACTGGGTACTGGCTCTGGCGTTATGGTCACAGGAAGTCATAACCCACCCGACTACAATGGCTTCAAAATGATGATCGGCGGTCACACACTCTACGGCGATGACATTACAGGGCTTTATGATGCAATCGAAAAAGCTGAGCTCACCGAAGGCGAGGGATCCGTTTCAGAAGCCGATGCACTAACACCTTATCTTGAGCAGATTATTGCTGATGTTCATCTTGAGAAACCGTTGAAGGTGGCTATCGATTGCGGGAACGGTGTGGCAGGTGTTTGCGCTGAGACATTGTTCAAGCAACTCGGTTGCGAAGTGGTTCCCCTCTTCACCGATGTGGATGGGACCTTTCCAAACCACCATCCAGATCCATCCAAACCAAAAAACTTGGTGGACGTGATTGCGGCCGTCAAATCACAACACTGTGACGTTGGGCTCGCATTCGACGGTGATGGTGACCGCGTTGGTCTGATCACTGAACGCGGTGAATCGATCTTCGCAGATCGGTTAATGATGCTTCTATCCAAAGATGTGCTGAGCCGAAATACAGGTGCAACCATTATCTATGATGTGAAGTGCAGCCGACACTTAGGCCCTGTGATCGAACAAGCCGGTGGCGAGCCACTCATGTGGAAGACGGGTCACAGCCTAGTCAAAGCAAAAATGAAAGAAACGGGCGCTTTGTTAGCCGGTGAAATGAGCGGTCATATCTTTTTCAAAGAGCGCTGGCTCGGTTTCGATGACGGACTCTACACGGCGGCGCGCTTGTTAGAGATTTTTGCAAAATCAGATCAATCAGCCTCTGCACTGTTTGACGCGATTCCGGATGATGTCTCAACTCCCGAACTCAATATTGAAGTTCCCGATACCGAGAAATTTGCCATCGTTGAGCGGGTCGCGTCGATCATCGAAGCAGAAGGCCTTCCTCTTTCAACGATTGATGGTGTGCGCGTTGACCTTGATTCAGGCTGGGGACTCATTCGGTGCTCCAACACGACCCCCAATTTGGTTTTACGGTTTGAAGCTGAATCAACTGAGGCACTGGAAACAATCCAGAGTACAATGCTCAATGCGTTGAAAAAGGCAGAACCGACATTGGAGCTTGAATCATTATGCTAAGCCTGGCTCGTGCCACTGAAGTTGCACAGGTCCTATCAGAGGCCCTTCCGTACATCCAGAAATTCGCAGGACGCACGATTGTCGTCAAATATGGCGGAAACGCGATGACTGATGAGGATCTCAAAGCGTCCTTTGCGAGAGATATCGTCTTAATGCAAGCAGTTGGGATGCGTCCGATCGTTGTGCATGGCGGTGGACCTCAGATTGGCGAGTTACTCGAGCGACTGAATATCGAATCTAAATTTATTGATGGAATGCGCGTTACCACCGAAGAAACAATGGATGTTGTTGAGATGGTTCTCGGCGGACTGGTCAACAAAGAGATTGTTAGCCTTCTCAATCTGGCAGGCGGGCGCGCGATGGGTTTGACTGGCAAAGACGGTCAATTCATCCGTGCAAAACAGTTGAAAATTGAGCGTAAAAGCCCTGAACTCGAAGCACCTGAAATCATTGATATTGGACATGTTGGCCAAGTTGAATCGATCGATACCCGAGTGCTAACAATGCTGACTGAGAGTGACGTGATCCCTGTGGTCGCTCCGATCGGCGTAGGCGAACATGGCGAGTCGTACAACATTAATGCAGACCTTGTTGCTGGCAAACTTGCTGAAGTGTTGAAAGCAGAAAAATTAATGCTGCTTACGAATACTGCTGGCGTCTTGGATAAAGAAGGCCAAGTCGTCACCGGTCTTGTTGCTGACGAGGTCAATACATTGATTGACGATGGAACGATTTCAGGCGGCATGTTGCCAAAAGTTGGCTGCGCACTGTCAGCGGTCAATGCAGGCGTCAACAGCGCGCATATTGTGGACGGCCGCGTTCCTCATTCAGTGCTTCTGGAAATCTTCACCGATCAAGGTGTTGGCACACAGATTCTAAGAAAGCGCAGTTAAATCAAAGCGCCCCGTATTGAGCGCGATACGCCTCGATACGCGGCGCAACGTCATCTGCAACCCGCGGATCATCTGCAGCAAACGCCAAAATATCATCAAGTGTAACAATCGAAATCGGGACCAATTGAAAGGTCTCAGAGAGCTCGGCGAGCGCAGACCCAGAGCCTTCTTGTCCACGCTCCTGTCGGTCAACTGCAACACAAAATGCGCACAAACTCGCCCCTTGGTTCTCGATAAAATCGACTGATTCTCGGACCGCCGTTCCAGCCGTCACCACATCATCAATTGCTAAGATTCGGCCCTTAAGCGGTGCACCAAGCAACGTCCCACCTTCACCGTGATCTTTCACTTCCTTACGGTTGAACGACACTGGGTAATCGTTGCCCTCGTCTGCAAAGGCAACTGCAACTGAGCTTGCAAGCGGAATCCCTTTGTATGCAGGCCCAAATAATCCATCAAATTCCACGCCACAATCTGCGATGGCATCCCGATAACATCGGCCGAGAATTTGCAGTTGGCGCCCACTGGAAAATGCAGATGCGTTGAAAAAATAAGGGCTCACTCGGCCCGACTTCAGAGTGAATTCGCCAAACTTCAGTGCGTTGGCATCAAGGGCTAATTCCAAAAAGGAACGCTTGTATGGGGACATAAGACACGTCTAACATTACAATAATCGTTTAAAAATAGTACACCAGTTCATCTGGTCACTCACTTCAGGGACAAAAAATCTTTTGATGCGCGTAATCAGCCTGCGATGTAACGGTCTTATTTCGGCCGTAAAGCAAGGTTTAACCGAATGGCTAGCGAGCAAGGATGCGGATGTAATCTGTCTCCAAGATGTGCGCGTACGCGAATACAAAGTCATGGACGATGCTCGCTTCTGCCCCGAAGGCTTTGAGGCTTTTTATTTTGAAGGTGAAAATGAGGATACCGGTGGTGTTGCCATTTTCACGCGACACACACCCAAAGCGGTCATGCGGGGGTTGGGCTCATACGATTTAGATCGGGATGGACGATATATCCAAGCTGATTTTGAGCATGTGAGTGTGGTCTCCATTCTTCCACCATCACCAACTGCTGATCCCAAGGAATTACGAGCGGCCTTTCTGGAATCACTCGAGACCTGGATGCGGAAGATCCGTAAGAAACGACGCCATTTTATTTTTTGTGGTGATTTTGGTGTTGCTGCACGCACACTCGACCTTGAAGAATGGCATCAACACAACGAGTCGCCCGGGTTTACAAAAGAAGACCGCCATTGGATCGATACGCTTTTGAATGACGTCGGCTATGTTGATGCATTCCGTGAGGTTTTCGCCAATGAGCCTGCATATAGCTGGTTTCCCGGTCCAGACGTCTTCGATATGCCAAATCCAGGCGCCTGGCGAACGGACCTTCAATTAGCATCGCTTGAAATCGCAAGACGCGTGCTCGCCGCTGGCTACGTCGCAAAACGACCGTTCGACGATCGAGTCCCTTTGATCGTCGATTACGACATTTCAATCAGCGATGAGGAAGAGGATTAACCCTCCGCCAACGCTTTTTTCTGTGCACTGATCAACTGCGCAATCCCACGCTCGCCCAGATCAAGTAACGCATTGAGCTCGTCTCGGCTGAATGGAGCTTCCTCTGCGGTGCCTTGTATTTCGATCAATTTCGGCCCTTCAGCCATCACTAAATTCAAATCTGAATCCGCGCTCGAATCCTCGGGATAGTCGAGATCCAACACTGGTTGGCCTTTGTAAATCCCAACGGATACAGCAGCAACAAAGTCGATCAAGGGATCCTCTGATAGCAACCCATCGCGCTGCAAACCATTGATCGCATCAACCAAAGCAACCATGCCTCCAGTAATCGATGCTGTTCGAGTTCCACCATCAGCTTGTAAAACATCACAATCGATCGTGATTTGGCGCTCACCGAGCTTCTTCAAATCAACAGCCGCTCTTAACGATCGGCCAATTAACCGCTGAATCTCTTGGGTCCGACCGGATTGTTTGCCGCGCGCAGCTTCTCGATCAGAGCGCGTGTGCGTTGAGCCAGGCAACATACCGTACTCAGCCGTGACCCATCCTTGCCCCTTACCTTTCATCCAGCGTGGAACCTGTTCGTTAACAGACGCTGTACAAAGCACTCTGGTATCACCAAATTCAACCAAAACTGAACCCGCCGCGTGGCGCGTGAATCGACGAGTGAAAGAAATTGGACGCAGTGCATCGAATGCGCGGCCGCTTGGTCGCATGGCAGAACCTCTCTAATTGAACTAAGCTTTAGGTAATTAATCGTATTATGACTATCTCAAACGGATCTTTCATGCCGCAGGGCCAGCTATTTGTC
>CAJXTO010000001.1 GCA_913061245.1 uncultured Oceanospirillales bacterium | reverse complement strand
GTTGCGTTTGAATGGTTAAACTCCTCTTCTCACAGGGAATTGTGCGATGAATCGGTCATCAACTCCAGACACGATTGAACTTGAACTCAAATTAGGATTGCGTGATTGCGACCCATCCAGAGTTTCTAAAGTGCTGCATTCGGTTTTGGATCAGGCGATTCCCAGTCAGACAGAGCTCTTACAAAACGCATACTTTGATTGCGCAGGCCTGCTGCATCGATCGGGTGTTGCAATTCGAACGCGCTCTATTAATGAATCTCACGAGATGACGGTCAAGATCCGAGAGCCAGATGAAGGTGGTTTGTCACAGCGGCGCGAATGGAATTTTTCGATTGATTCCCCGCATCTTGATTATGCGCGTCTGGAGAGTTTGGATTTACCTGTATCGGTCGTTCCGTTAATCCAAGAGAGATCACTTGAAGTTGTATTTCAGAATGCCTTCGAACGCACCGACTGGCACGTCACAAGAGATAATTGTGATGTGATGATGTCCTTAGATCTTGGTTCTGTTCAAGTTGGTGATCGAGAGTCTCGAGTCTCGGAACTGGAGCTTGAGTTGCTCTCAGGTGACGTTGATCAGTTAACAGCGCTCGGGTGTGAGATATCTGATCGCTTACCCGCGTTTATGGGAGTTATCTCAAAAGCAGAGCGAGGTGATCGATTGATTCGCGACGCTAATCCGATGAAAGACCCGACACCTGATACTAGAGAGCATTGGCTTCATTGGTTGAGTCGCGCATTGGATCCTTTGTCTGGACCCGCACCAGATGAAGCTGTTCGGGCGTTGGAAGCAATCGGGGATCAGCAGGCAATTTCCCTATACCGCGATAGTTTGAGACGTGGGGAGCTTCCATCGGGGCTCGCCCGCTGGATGATTGGAAAATCTCTGGAGCCGACGAATGCAGCCAGTTGAGTACTCTCAGTTTCTGAAACGTTGGGTCGAGAAGTTCGATCCCGAACAGGTATGGCTGGGAACTGCCGGAGCAATACCACCTGATCAGGCTCAAATTCACAGTTCTTGGCAACAGCTAGTCGAATTGAATACGCATGATTTCGATCGTGAAGCTCGCCTTCTGAGGAATCAAACACAAGCGGGTCTGATCTATCGGCTATTGAATGGAACAGACTCTTTTGAGGATACCGTTCGGGTCACGACGCAAATGGCGGAGTCAGCGCTTGATGCCAGTCTTGCGCATCATCGAACAATCCTAGAGCAGGCCTTCGGTGCCCCATCAAACCGGGCCTTTACGATTTTAGGTATGGGTAAATTAGGTGGGCGCGAGCTGAATCTCTCATCCGACATCGATATCTTCTGCGTTTTCGCAGAAGACGGTGAAACGTCGGGCCCTCGCGTACGGGATCATGGCGATTACTTCACTCGTCTGACACAACAGCTTGCCAAATCACTCGATGCGCAAACGGTTGATGGTTTTGTCGAACGTGTTGACCAGCGTTTGAGACCTTGGGGTTCAGCGGGCCAACTCGCAATCCCAGTTGTTGCCTGTGAAGATTATTACGAAGTACATGGCCGGGAATGGGAGCGATTTGCTTTATTGAAAGCGCGCCCAGTCGCAGGTGATATTGAACTAGGCCACGAATTATTAAAGTCGTTAAAGCCGTTCATGTATCGGAAATATCTCGATTTTGGTGTGTTTGAATCGATTCGCGATCTCAAATCAAAAATTGAGGCAGAAGTCCGCCGTAACGGCCGAGATAAAAACGTGAAAGTTGGGCGGGGCGGCATACGTGAAATCGAATTTATCGTTCAAGCAATGCAATTACTGCGCGGAGGCCAGATTCCAAGCCTTCAAGTTACCGGATTTCTAGAAGCCTTATCGACTCTGATGACAGAGACCATCATTAATGAGAATGACGGTATCCAACTCAAAGAAGATTATTTGTGGCTTCGTTACGTTGAACACGTTATTCAAGCTGAAAACGATCAGCAAACGCAGGAATTACCATCAGATTGTGGGCCTTTGGCTTCAGTGATGGGGTTTGAGTCCGCTGAAGATTTTGAACGAAAACGTAAAGAAGTGACGGATCGAGTTCATGAAGCGTTTGCTTCTTTCATGCGGGTTGAAAAATCACAAGAGACGACTCAAGCCCCAATCAAAGATGACGTACAAGAGCGGCTGGACGCATTTCTTGATGATCCAGTGTGTGATCGTCTTGAGCCGATTGCGCGATCTCGATTGACTACGTTATTGGATCAATTAGGTCCTGAATTAAGTAAATATCCGATCGACGTGACAGAGCGGATGCTTCGGTTTATTTCGACCTGCACGCGCCGCAGTGTGTATTTGTCGCTTTTATCTGAGAACCCGGCGACGCGGGAACGGATGCTCGATATTTTGGATCGATCATCTTGGGTTACTGAGCGGCTGATTGAGATGCCCGCCCTCTTAGATGAGCTCCTGACACTCGATGTGAGTGAAGCGGTGATGTCACGTGAGGCGATCGGTCAGGAATTATCGATGCGTTTGCAGCGAGTTGATCCCGATGACCCAGAACGCTTAACAGAAGTACTTGTGCAATTTGCTCGCGGCCTCGCATTTCGTGTCGCTGTTTTTGAGGTGCGCGGCGAGATTCCATTAATGCAGGTATCCGACCAGTTGACTTGGATCGCTGAGGCAGTTGTTTCAGAAGTGCTGCATTACGCATACCGAGAGGTTCAGAATAAGCATGGTCAACCGGTTGTTATTGAATCGGATCGAGATGATGCGCTTGGCGTCTCAGTCCTTGGGTATGGCAAATTAGGTGGACTTGAAATGAGCTACGGTTCAGACCTTGACCTCGTTTTTGTCCACGGCATCGATCCTGATCAGATGACAGATGGCGATGTCGCAATTGAGGGTGGTCTTTTCGTTAATCGTGTCGTGCGTCGGGTCATTGCATTGATTGAGACCAACACACGCTTTGGTCGCTTGTATGAAATCGATACGCGATTGAGACCGTCTGGGCGTTCTGGATTGATGGTGGTCGGTCTTGATGCGCTGAAGAAATATCTGGATGAGTCAGCATGGACCTGGGAATTACAAGCCTTCGTCAGAGCACGTCCCGTTGCTGGAGATCGATTCTTAAACGATAGATTGGAGGCGCTTCGTCTGGACGTTTTACGAAAGCCGCGAGAACCGAAAGCATTGTTAAAAGATGTCGTTGAAATGCGCGAAAAAATGCGAACGCATTTGGCTAGTAGTACGAGCGATTTCGGTTTTGATTTAAAGCACGATCGAGGAGGTATCGTTGATATCGAATTTATGGTGCAATATCAGGTTCTAGCACATGCAGAAATGCATCCCGAGCTTGCGACTTATACGGATAACATCCGACAGCTCGACGGACTTTCAGGGTCTGGGTGTATTTCAACAGTAGATGCAGATGCGTTGAAGAGCGCTTATGTCCACTATCGGACGTTAAACCATGAAGCAATCTTGGCTGGCCGGGAAGGTCGTGCCGAAATCGCAGAGGTTAAAAACGAGCGGCAGTTGGTTGAGGGTCTTTGGGCGCAGTGGATGTCTTCTTGAATTGATTGGAAATAAAAATGCAGCCGAACTTTGCTGATCGAGATGGATTAATTTGGTTTGATGGTGAACTCAAGCCTTGGCGTGATTGTCAGACACATGTCCTGACACACACTTTGCATTATGGCCTCGGGTGCTTCGAGGGTGTGCGTGCATATCAGACAGCAGACGGTGCTGCGATTTTCCGCTTAAGGGATCATACGCGCCGCTTATTTGATTCCGCGAAAATTCTTGGCATGGATATTCCATTTTCGATGGAAGAGATCGATGCTGCGCAGAAAGCCGCTGTTGCCTCAAATGATTTGGACCATGCTTATCTGCGACCCATGGTGTTTTACGGTTCAGAGGGGATGGGTCTACGCGCTGATTCTTTGAAAACCCATGTGATTGTGGCTGCTTGGGCCTGGGGTTCATACATGGGCGAAGAAAACATGAAGCGTGGAATTAAGGTCCGCACGTCAAGTTACACTCGTCATCATGTGAATATCACCATGACAAAAGCGAAAGCCAACGGTAACTACATGAATTCCATGCTGGCACTACAAGAAGCGCTGACTGGTGGTGCGGATGAAGCATTATTGCTGGATCCAGAGGGCTATGTTGCTGAGGGGTCCGGTGAGAACGTATTTATTGTACGTGATGGCGTGATTTACACGCCTGAGCTCACGAGCTGTTTGGATGGTATTACGCGGAAGACTATTTTCAGGTTGGCCAAGGAGCACGGACTTGATGTTGTTGAAAAGCGGATTACCCGTGATGAAGTGTTAATTGCTGATGAGGCGTTCTTCACAGGGACTGCAGCTGAAGTGACGCCGATTCGTGAGCTGGATTCGCGTCCGATTGGTGCAGGGTCTCGTGGACCTATTACAGAAATGCTCCAGTCTGATTATTTCGATGTCGTTCATGGCCGAAACGAGAAATTCAGCGAGTGGGTCACACTCGTTAAGGACTGATTCATGCCAACCTTAGTGGTTGGCCCGAACTGGGTCGGTGACATGATCATGGCGCATGGCTTGATTTCGTTTCTGAAATCAAAGCGCCCAGACGACCCCATTCATATGCTTGCACCGAGCTGGAGTCTTGAGGTTGCCCGGCGTATGCCAGAGGTTGATCAAGTCATCGAGCTCCCTTTTGATCATGGTCAGCTGAAGCTGAAAGAACGTTGGGCATTTGCTCGTAAGCTTCGGTTTTCGCGCTATCACCGTGCATTTATTCTTCCCAACTCTTTGAAATCTGCGTTGATTCCCGCTATGGCGGGAATCCCTCGCCGTATCGGCTGGCGAGGAGAATACCGGTATAAATTACTCACGGATCTGCGAATCCTGCATGAGGCTCGATTCCCGCGGATGATCGACCGGTATATGGCGCTTGGGTTTCCAGCAAACCTTGCTCTGTCGGCGAATCAGTTACCCGAAGCTCCCCCGCTTCCCCGTTTAATGATGAATGAAGCGTCACAAGCACATTTGGTTTCCACGCATGGGCTCGACCCCTCTCGGTTGGTTGCTCTGTGCCCGGGTGCCGAATTTGGACCTGCAAAACAGTGGCCATTGGATCGTTTTGCAGACCTAGCAACGCGGTTAATTGATACGGGACATCAAGTCATATTGCTCGGCTCGCCCAATGATGCCGATGATGTTGAGCTATTGATCAATCAGATTGCTAAGGTAAAGCGTAAGGATCTCGTGAATCTCACAGGTTTGACGTCGATTCCAGAAGCGGTCGATTTAATTGGTTTGTCAAAAGCGGTCGTGACACATGATTCTGGATTAATGCATGTGGCTGCTGCGACAGGCCGACCACTTGTGGCTCTGTTTGGACCGTCATCACCGGCGCATACCCCGCCACTGAGTGATACAGCGGTGACTTTGACGCATCCAGTGCCTTGCCACCCATGTTTCGAAAAAGAATGCCCATTAAAGCACCAGGCATGTTTGTCTGAGCTCTCAGTTGATGAGGTATTCGACGCGTTGTTACAACAAATTCAGCGGATCGCCTAATGCGTGTTTTGGTGGTGAAAACATCCTCAATGGGGGATCTAGTACACACATTGCCAGCATTGACTGATGCAACCGAGGCGATCGGGGATATCCGGTTTGATTGGGTGTGCGAGCCTGCCTTTGCCGAAATCCCACATTGGCATCCTTCTGTTGGCGATGTGCTTGCGATTCCTTTACGACGCTGGAAAGGCAAGCTACATCGTTTATTGTTTTCGAACGATCTTGCAGCGTACAAACAAGTCCTTGGTGCAGAACGATACGATGCTGTTATTGATGCTCAAGGACTACTTAAAAGCGCATTTTTAATCACGCGTTTTACCGATGGACCAAAACATGGGTTTGATCGCCGTTCGGCAAAAGAGAGTTTGGCATCGAGCGTTTATGACGTGACTCATCGCGTCGACCGCTCGAGACATGCCATATCGAGAACCCGTGAATTATTTGCAAAGTCGCTTGGGTATGCGCTTCCAGAAACGGATCCTCATGCATCGATTGATTTAGGGCGACCACAAGAGCTCGCGGATCGCCTAGTACTTGTTACTCAGACGAGTCGGCTGCCGAAGTGTTGGATCAGTGATGGATGGAAAGCGGTGATTGAAGATGCGCTTCCACAATTTTCTGACATCGTACTGCCCGTCGGAAGTGATGCTGAATTCGAAGCGGTTTCAGTAATGACTGAAGGCTTGCCAGTAAGAATATTGAATCAAGCCTCGTTAAATGATGTTGCATTTGAGATCTCAAATGCGCGTGCAGTGGTTTCTGTCGATACTGGGCTTGCGCATATCGCTGATGCATTGGGTATACCACTGCTTGCATTGTATGGGCCGACTAAGCCTGGTCTTGTGGGGCCTGTTGCTGAAACATCGCAAATTCTAAAAAGTCGAACAGGAAAAATGTCTGATATCAGTGCATCTGACGTGATGGAATGGGTTAGTCAGACTGATACAGTGTCTGCCGCGTAAGGTCTGGATTTGTCTTAAATCGTTTATGCATCCACATGTACTGTGACGGATGATTTTTCAGTGCGTCTTCAATGCGCTGATTCAGCGCGCGCGCATTCTCTAATTCATCTTCAAATGGATAATCATTAGGCATCGGGACAAATGAGACGTGATAGGTGCCATTGTCGTCACGGTGTAGATCAAGGAACACGCTGACTGCGTTAGACATTCGAGCGAGGCGAGCTGGTGTTGTTACTGTGCATGCGAGTCGCCCGAAAAACGGAGCAAATACAGAACCTTTTGGGCCCATATCTTGATCTGGCCCGAACCAAACCATGTCACCTTGTTTCAAGTGTTTAGCGATATCGCGCAATGCACGGACATCGACCAGTTCAGCGTATCGTGCGCGTCCACGACACACAGCTTGGTCAAAGATTGGATTGTCATTTGGACGATAACTCACTACAAATCGACCGGCGACGGCATGTATGAGCGGGGCAACCAAGTCCAACATGCTGTAGTGAGGGCAAAGCAATAAAACTCCGCGACCTTCATGGTTGGCGTGTTCGAGCAGCTCCTGTCCGGACACGTGGATTTTGTCACTAACGAAGTCGATTGGCCGGTGCCACGACCATGCTGTTTCGGTTAAACCGATTCCGTTTTGTTCAAAGCAGGCTTTGACAAGATTGTGTTGTTCGATCGGGCTTAATTCTGGGAAGCAGACAGAAATATTTCGTTCACAGACCAGTCGACGGTTCTTCGCTGTGTAGAACAATAAAGTACCAATCAGGCGGCCAATAGCCATTCCGAGCCTTGGTGGCAGCGCGGCTAATAGTCTAATGAAGCCAAGTCCCAGCGGAACGAAAGAAAAGCCCATGTGTAATCCGGTTGGGTTCATTGATGAAGCTCGGTACTATAACAAGCTTCGAATCATTAGAGAGATCTTCTGTGTCACATATCTTTTCCGCATCGCGGGTTTTGGTGGTTGGCGATGTCATGTTGGACCGGTACTGGCATGGCGATGCGGGCCGGATCTCTCCTGAGGCCCCCGTCCCTGTTGTTCGAGTCACCCATGATGAAGCGCGTCCTGGCGGAGCGGCAAACGTTGCTTTAAATCTGTCATCGCTCGGTGCGGCGGTAACGTGTGCCGGCCTTGTAGGCCATGACTCTGATGCGGATTTACTGGAACAGACCCTGATAAATCACAATGTGAATCCACTTTTCACGCGTGTCGACCACAGAACAATTACCAAATTAAGGGTATTAAGTCAGGCGCATCAAATGATTCGTCTGGATTTTGAGACACCATTTGATGTGTCAAATGCGGAATCGCTAGCTCAGTCAGTGTCCCTTGATGGAATGACAGCAGTGGTTTTAAGTGACTATGCAAAAGGAAGCTTAGAGCCTCGTTTACTCATTCAAAAAGCACGTGAAGCCAAGATTCCGGTTGTTGTTGATCCGAAGGGTACACACTTTGAAAGATACCGGGGGGCTACTTTATTGACCCCCAATCGTGCTGAATTCGAGGCAGTTTGTGGCACATGGGCTAACGATCAGGAGCTGATTGAAAAGGGTCAGAAGCTGATTAATGAACTTGATATCGAGACAATCTTAGTCACGCGTTCTGAGCAAGGAATGACGTTGATTATGCGCGATGGCTCTGTGCATCAATTTGCTGCGACTGCGCGAGAAGTAGCTGATGTCACGGGTGCGGGCGATACGGTGATCGCGACTGTGGCGGCGGGCCTCGGTTCGGGTATGAGCATGGCTGAATCTGCTGAATTAGCAAACCGGGCGGCGGGAATCGTTGTATCGAAATTGGGTACTGCAACCGTCAGTGGTCGTGAACTCGAAAGGGCTCTGGCTGTTGATCACGGCATTTTCGATCGTGCAGAAGATGCAGCCGCTTGGGCTGAACAATGCCGTGCCCAGGGTGAGAAAGTCGTCATGACGAATGGTTGCTTTGATATCTTGCATGCAGGTCATGTCGCCTATCTGAAAGAAGCTGCTTCTCTTGGTGATCGTTTGATTGTTGCTGTTAATTCAGACGCATCAGTCGCTCGTTTGAAGGGGCCAGAACGTCCTGTGAATACCATCGAAAGACGCCTGCAGGTGCTTGCAGGCCTCGGTGCTGTGGATGCCGTTATCGCATTTGAGGATGACACGCCGATTCCATTAATTGATGTGGTTCGACCTGATGTTCTTGTGAAGGGTGGTGATTACAAATCGATCGAGGAAGTGGTCGGCTACAAACACGTGTTGGACTATGGCGGAGAAGTCAAAGTACTTGGCGAAGTGGCTAACCTATCGACTAGCCACTTGATTGCAAAGATTCGTCAGACGGATTCCGATTCAACTAATTGACAGAGTGTGTGCATCATCAAGATGTGACACTCCTGAATACGCGCCGTATTCGTCGACGGCGCGGCTAACACGTAATCAGCGATCGCCTGCATCGCGCCGTCAGGTTTATCGCCGACCAGTGCGACTGTTCGAATACCCTTGCTCTGGGCAACTTCCATGGCTTTCACGACATTTTTTGAATTACCGCTGGTTGAGATACCAATGAGTAAATCACCGGATTGCCCCAGACCTTCGACTTGTCGCGAGAAGACTTGGTCATAGCCATAATCATTACCAATCGCTGTGAGTGCAGATGTGTCCGTCGTAAGCGCGATCGCAGCCATTGAGTGACGTTCTTTCTCAAACCGGCCAATAAGTTCTGCTGCAATGTGTTGGCTATCTGCAGCTGATCCCCCATTACCGCAGAGCATGATTTTATGGCCTGCTTTAATGGTTGATGACGCGACTCCAGCGACTTCAAGAAGTTCTTCCAGGCGTTTGGTGTCATTGATGAGGGCTTTTTTGGTATCAATGCTCGCCTGAAAAGTGGCTTTAATTGCGTCTAGGCTCATAGTTGGATCTCAGTTGGGAGTGCAAGACAGTTATTACGCAAATGCACAGGATTAATGGTGCCAATGATAGCTGAAGTGATGTTTGGGTGGGCGAACAAGTCTTTAAAAATTTCAGGGATTGATGTTGTTAGATGGCCACTTCCGAAGGCTTTTTTCACCAATAACCCGGCACCAAATCGTTTTGCTTCATTGATCAGGGGTTTTTCATCTTGAGTCTCAGGGTTCAGTGTAATCATCAAGCAATCCGCTCCTTGATCCAGAGCTTGGCGCCCACCATCGACTGTTTTACCTGATAATCCGACTGCACGAATCAGTCCCTGGTCTCGCGCTTTGATCAGGGTTTGAAGAGCACCTTGATTCAGGTGTTCGATATCTTTTCCATCAGAATGCAGTAAAACCACGTCTAAATGATCGCGATTTAAGCGTTGAAGACTCTGTTCTAAACTCTTAAGGATGGCGATTTCTGAGAAGTCGTAATGACTTCCCGTGTCAGGATCATAGGTTTCGCCGACTTTGGTGATGATATGAAAATCGCCAGCGATCTCTGGTAGTAACTCACCGAGCCGTGCTTCAGAGGTGCCATAGGCAGGCGCTGTATCAAGACAATTGATGCCCAATTCTGAAGCTAGTGTTAGGAGCTGAATAACTTCTTGGTCGTTTGGTAACTGAAAATCGGTGGGATATTTCACATCTGTGTTCCGTCCAATTTTGACGGTACCTAGGCCAATTGGACTGAGCTCGAGTCCCGTTTGTCCGAGTGGTCGATGGATCATACCCATGGGTAGTGCCCCTCTGGTGCTTTTGGCCACTGCGGTAGTGTTGCAGATTTCGATTCTTCATCGAGAAGTTGTAGTACTTGATCGGCAAGTGCAGGTGCAAGTGCGAGCTTGGTAGGCCACGCCACAATTAGGTTGTTTAATTTAGAGACGAATGCGGTGTCAGGTCGATTTCCTTCACGCGTACTTGGTTCAGCTCGATTGATCCGAAATATGTGTATTGATTCCACCTTCGGTTCGAGCCAGGAGAGTGCTTCCGATAGCGCGCGTTTTGCATTTGCGCACACGGTGTCGTCATCTTGTGTGACTCCGTCTTCGGCAAGCTGTCCGCCTAAATACAGATATTGCGCCCCATCAAATTCATGGGTTGAGACGGTTAGTTTCGGCTTACTGCCACTTCCGAGTTGGTGACCAAATACTTTTGGAATGGGTTGCGTAAGTTTGCAGACCGCCATTGCTAGAGGACGTCGCTGCATGACCGGATAGCTGCCAGCAAGCCCAGATAACAGCATCTCTATACCTTCACCAGCAGTTAAAATAACGTCCCCATGGAATTGGCCTGCACTCGTTTCGACCCCGACTACTCTATCGTCTTGCGTTAGAAGTTGGGTAACCTCAGCTTGGAAGACCTGTCCATCCAAGATTTCTGCAAATGCATGCACCAAGGTATCGAGTTTCAATACAGGTTCTGACAATCGATAGAGATGACCGTTGAAATTGGGATGATCAAAAGCGGCTTCAGATTCCGGATCGATGCGCTCCATACGCGATCGCATGGCTTTGCTTGCGAAGAACCCCAAAAGATTCGCTGCAATTGATTCGACAGACCATAACAGCTGATCTTCTCGTTCGAGTTGAACACGGCTGAGGTCAACTGTTCCCTCGCCTTTTAAAGCGTGTTTCCAGCGTGCAGGCATTGCACCAATTTCACTGGCTGCTTTGGTTAATAGTCCATCAAGTGCATACTTAGTTCCACCATGAATCATGCCTTGGCTTGCTAGGGTTTGACCTTGGCCAAGTGCACTTTTTTCGATAACACAGCATGGAATATTTCGCGCTTTCAGTTCAGCTGCTAGCCAGAGACCTGAAATACCGCCACCGACGATGATTTTCATGCAGGCATGCTAGCATCTTCAATTATGGGACGACATCTGTATTCACTGCTCTTGCTACTTTGCACACCACTTCTTATTGCGCATGTGGTTCGTAAGTATCGCCGAGAAAATCAAGACCCGATGGTCAGTCATCGGCTCGGCCTGCATGTGCCTGATCAGATGGACGGCTGTGTGTGGATTCATGCGTGCAGTCTTGGTGAGGCTAAGGTTGGTTTAGAGCTTGCGCGAGCACTCATTCAACATGATGCATCGCTTCGCATTTTGATCACAGCCACCACACCAGCTGGACTTGGTGTCTTGGCTAAGAGTGAATTCACCTGTCATGTCTTTCCTTGGGACTTTTCGTGGATTTGGTCCCGCTGGTTATCCAAACTTCGCCCGAAAGCATTAATCGTTATTGAGACCGAGCTTTGGCCCAATTTAGTTGACGCATGCCACAAGGCTTCTATCCCTGTGATTCTCGCGAATGGGCGATTGAGTGAGCAATCCGTTCGAGGATACGAAAGGTTCGGTTGGATAGCCCGACCGATGTGGTCCAAGGTTTCGCGTGCTCTGATGCAATTTGATGGTGATGCGCATAATGCACATAGCCTTGGGGTGCCAGCTCACGCGATTTCAGAAGTTGGGTCCATCAAGCTCGATCAATCTGCTCCTCAAATTTCTAAGGATCGAGTCAATCAGATTAGTGATTGGAAACACGACAAGGTCTTAGTTTGCCTGATGAGTAGCCATGCCGAGGATGATGCGCTCTTCATGGTTTGGGCGCAGCAACATCCTGAGTTACGGCTACTCATTGTTCCTCGCCACCCAATTCGCGGATCAGAAATTAAGGTTTTGGCTGATGAACATGCGATTGAAGCGTGCCAAGTCTCAACGGGAATTCATGATGGTGCTCAAATTTTGATAGGTGACACCTTGGGAGATATGGGGGCGTACCTGTCTCAATCTGATGTGGTTGTGATTGGCGGAAGTTTTTCCGGAAAGGGAGGCCAAAATCCGATTGAGCCAGCGCTGATGAGTAAACCGCTCATTGCAGGACCATCTATGCACAACTTTCAGGCCATCAGTGTTGGCCTGGAAACTGCGGGTGCTCTTGTTCGCACCGATGCAGAACATCTCTCTCAAGCTATTGATGAGGTACTTGCGAGAGCTGATGCGATGGGACAGGCCGCAAACGCTTGGGTTGAAGCAAATCGTGGCTCTACTGAGCTCCAAGTCCAAGCGATTTTGGCAGTAATCGCTGTCCGCTAACGAGCTGCTAAACGCGCTTTTGCTCGATCTGCCGCAGCCCTCACCTGATTTGGTGCTGTTCCACCAATGTGATCGCGTGCGTTGACTGACCCTTCAACTGTCAGAACTTCAAACACATCATCATGAATCAGATCGCTGAAAGCTTGGAGTTCCGCAAGATCCATTTCTGAAAGATCGCGCTTGGTTTGGACGCCAAGTGCTACGGCTTGTCCAACCACTTCATGGGCATCTCGGAAAGGTAAGCCTTTTCGTACCAGGTAATCGGCCAGATCTGTTGCTGTCGAAAACCCACGGATTGCAGAGTCTTTAAGGATGTCTTTGTTGACCAATAATGATGGCATCATGTCGGCGAAGGCGCGAAGAGAACCAATGAGTGTATCGGCTGCATCATAGAGAGGCTCTTTGTCTTCTTGATTGTCTTTGTTGTAGGCAAGTGGTTGCCCTTTCATCAAAGTAAGCAAGCTCATCAGGTGGCCGAACATACGGCCTGATTTACCGCGGACAAGTTCAGGCACGTCGGGATTCTTTTTCTGCGGCATGATCGAACTGCCAGTACAGAACTTGTCAGGTAGGTCGACAAATTGCCAGGCGGTGGAGTTCCAGTTGATCAACTCTTCTGAGAACCGTGACAAGTGCATCATGATGATGCTTGCGGCACTTAGGAATTCGATACCGAAATCCCGATCAGATACAGAGTCGAGACTGTTTTCTGTTGGCTTATCGAATCCAAGGAGCTCGGCCGTGCGCTCTCGATTAATGGGGTAGCTCGTGCCGGCAAGAGCTGCTGCACCGAGCGGGCATTGGTTCATCCGCTGTCTGCAATCAATCAGGCGGCCTGCATCACGCTCGAGCATTTCATTCCATGCGAGCATGTGGTGCCCAAAAGTCACGGGTTGTGCTGCTTGAAGATGCGTGAAACCGGGCATGATAGTGTCTGATTCACGCTCAGCTAACGTAATCAAACCAGTTTGCAGGCGAGACAGTTCGGATATCGCGTGATCAATGGTGCCTCGTAGCCAAAGTCGAATGTCGGTGGCAACTTGGTCATTCCGAGAACGTCCAGTATGGAGTTTTTTTCCTGTGTCGCCGATTAAGTCGATGAGTCGTGATTCGATATTCATATGCACGTCTTCACGCGCAATTGACCAGGCAAATTGGCCTGATTCAATTTCAGCTTCGATTTGACGGAGGCCTTCGATGATCGAGTTGCGTTCGGTGTCAGTTAGGATTCCCTGTTCAGCAAGCATCGTGGCGTGCGCGATAGATCCTTGAATATCCTCGCGTGCCATGCGTTGGTCGAATTCGACGGATGCAGTGAATGCTTGGACGAACGCATCGGTCGATTCCGAAAAGCGGCCGCCCCATAAAGCTTTGGGCGTTTCCTGACTCATAGAGACTCCTTCTGTAAGCATCCAGTATACTTTGTGTAACAAAGGACCACACATGCAAAAAACATTAACTATCGCGACAAGGAAGAGTCCATTGGCTCTTTGGCAGGCTTATCACGTTCGTGATCGCCTTCAAGCACATTTTCCTGGGTTGGAAATTGAGCTTTTGGAAATGACCACGCAGGGAGATGAGCGGCTCGATGTGTCATTAACTAAAATTGGTGGCAAAGGAGTCTTCGTCAAAGAACTAGAAACTGCGCTGTATGACGGCCGAGCAGACCTTGCTGTACATTCATTGAAAGACGTACCGATGGAGCTCCCCGGTGGTCTGGACTTGTGTTGTTTAACAGCACGTGAAACACCAACAGATGCTGTGGTTCACCGCGCTGGGTCAAATGCATGGGCTGGTTTTGCTGATATTCCTCAGGGCGCACATCTTGGCACCTCAAGTTTGAGACGTATCGCCCAAATTCGTGCGTTACGACCAGACCTTAAGCTATCCCCTGTCCGAGGAAATCTGGGTACGCGTCTGAAGAAACTCGATGCAGGTGAATTTGATGGTCTTGTTCTTGCATCTGCCGGTCTTAAGCGCCTTGAGTTAGGTGATCGCATCGCATTTGAGACGGCTCCAGAAGAGATCTTGCCCGCATGTGGTCAGGGGATTCTTGGAATTGAGATTCGCGAAGATGATTTGGCAACCCGTGAAATTGTGATGACATTGCAAGATGCTGATGGAGAAACTGCAGGTCGTGCCGAGCGTGCTCTCAATCGTCATTTGAACGGTGGATGTCAGGTGCCAATTGCGGCCTACGCGATAGAGCGCGATGGGCAGTTGTGGTTGCGTGCATTGGTCGGTTCGGCGGATTGCGGAACGCTTCTGAAAGCAGAAGGTTTGGCTCCAATCGATGAAGCTGAGAGTCTCGGAATTCGTGTTGCAGACGATCTGATTTCGCAAGGCGCTCGAGAACTTCTTGCCCAAGCGGGTTTGTAGTTGAAACTTTGGTTAAACCGGCTTCCTTCAGCGTTTCCACGAGTTGCTGAGGCGTTCGTTGATGCTGGATTTGAGGTGATTGCTCTTCCGTGCGTCCAATCATATCCGCTAGACGTCGCGTTGGACCCCGCAATTGTCGATTTCGATCGGTTTGATCATGTCGTTGTTACATCGCCCGAGTCCGCTCGATTACTCATCGATGCAGTGCTCTCACGTTGGGCACAATGGCCAGCTGAGCAACAATTTTGGGCTGTTGGCGTCGGAACAGCTGAGCTCCTCAAAGATGAGGTGCATTCGGTTAGGACTGCTCCAAGTCCAGGGTCTGAATCACTTATTCAATTCATGCGCACACAGATTCAATCCGAGAGCCGATTGTTGATCGTGAGTGGAAAAGGCTCTGGTCGGCAATTTTCTGAACTGAATTCGTTATTACTTGATCCCGTTGCGCATCTAGAGCTATTCGAAGTGGTTCCTTGCATTGATTTAGAACTTCAAAATTTGAATGGAATTGGCGGAATTGTTCATGGGTCTGCTGTTCTTCTGAATGCCTATTTACAAATCGCAGAGACATACGGTTTGAATGCGTTGGAATACGTGCATTTTGTGACAAGTTCTGACGCGAAAGCACAATTACCGTCTGGAAGCCGGTATTATCAAATCAATTCGCCAACACCAGATGAAGTTCGATTGGCGATGCAAGGAGAGCCGAGTGTCAAAGACTGAAGCAAAAACACCTGAAGTCGCTGAGGAAATTGTTGTCGATGAACAGGCTGAGTCTGAAGAGGTGACAGCCGATCATCACAATCACTCGCAAGCAGCACGATCAAGTGGCTGGTTCGCGATTATCTTGAGCATTATCGCGACACTGGCTGTCGGTGGTGGCGGTTGGTTTGGGTGGCATGAGCTGCAATCGATTACTCGCACCACAGAGTCTTTAAATGCCTCGCTGCAGGCCTTGAATACAAAGATTGCCCAGGTCGAGTCGCTCGAGGCGGCTACTCGCAGACTTGATGATCAAATTCAGAAGCTCGAGACGGATGTAGGACGCGCAGATACTCGTAATCAGTCGGTAATTGACCGTGTTGAGATGGTCGCAGAGGAGTTGGCTAAGGCTCAGGTGGACACGCGAAGCAGTTATGTTTTGGCAGAAGCTGAATATCTCTTAAAGCTTGCCGATCAGCGACTTCTTGTTGAGCGTAACCCAGAGACAGCCGTGAATTTAATGCGCACTGCTCAAGCGCTACTTGGTCAGTTACAAGACGGTCGTTTATTGTCTGTGAGAGAGCGATTAGCGCAGGATTTACAGTCTTTGTCTGCGATCCAGTCAGTTGATGTCTTAGGTATTCAGGCTGAGTTACTCGCTTTAGACCCTGTGTTGGATGATTTGCAGTTACCTGTGCGCCGCTTGGCCCCCGAGGCAGAGTCGGAAGCGACCGTCGATGTACAAAAATGGCTCGGCGGTCTGTCTGAGTTTATTCGAATTCGCGAAGTGAATGCGCCGATTACGCCGCTTGTTTCGGCATCGGATGCTGGACGAGCACGAGAGGTTCTTCGCTTGAGTCTTGAGCAGATTAAGGTGGCATTGATTCGTGAAGATCAGGTTCTTTTCGATGCGGGTCTTGCTCAGGCTAAACGTTTATCGATGCACTTTTTCGATGTAACGGAAGGTGCTGGACTGAAAGTGATGACGGTTCTTAGTTCGCTTGAAGGCACACAAATTACCCGCGAAATTCCTGATGCGGCTCAAGGCCTCCGCGCTTTGAAAGCTTATCGTGATGCACTGACCCAAGAACGAGTTTCTGGAGCAGAGGTGAGACAGTGAGTCGCCTTCTCAGGATATCGATTTGGGTCTCGGTTCTTGGGGCGTTACTCGCTTTCGGTTTATATCTTGGTGACCGAGTCAAAGCTGACCCAGGTTATGTTCTATTTGCCTATGGCGGATACACCATCGAGATGTCGCTATGGGCATTTATCATTCTTTTTATTGCCGTAACGATTGTCCTCTGGATTGTATTTGGCTTGGGTACTGCCTTGGGTCGTCTTCCTCTGAGTGTGTTGAGAGCTTGGGGACGGATGCGGCATCGGAAAGCAGATTCCCGTCTGATTGAGGGTGCCTTGTGGTTACGTCGTGATGAGCCGGCTCGCGCCCTTGCCGTCCTTAAAAAAGATGCCAACTCTGAATCGTTACCAGCACTCCATTGGTTATTGGCATCGGAAGCTGCAAGACGATTGGAACAATTAGACGAATCAGAGCGTTACTTGGAAACAGCAGAACAATTGATGGCGAGCATTCCAAAAGCGATTGAACATGACCCTAAGCCAACCGAATTTAAGCCGCTCATAAAGGCGTTAAAGAAACAATGGCGCGAAGACTGGGCACTTGCGCTTGAAACGGTTGGTGATGAGGATGCGTTATCACGGTTAGCGCTTCTCAATCCGTTAGCGAAAGCACATGCGAATTCGGTTTCATTAGAAGTTGTTCAGGCACGTTTAGCGATGGCTGCGAGCCTAGATGCTGAAGCAAAACATCATATCGAACGTGCAAACGAACTCGATCCAGAGAATCCGCTTGTTCATTTATTGCATGTTGAGATTGAATCGGGGAGAACAGAGGCGCTCGAGAAACTCAGGCGCCGTCTGATTGAAGAAGCGTCTTAACGCTTCTTCATTGACTGGAAGAACTCTTCGTTAGTCGTTGTCGTCTTCATACGGTCGACCAAGAACTCGATCGCTTGGAGGTCTTCCATAGAATCGAGAAGTTTCCTCAGAATCCACATACGCTGCAGTTCTTCCTCTGTCGTGAGGAGGTCTTCACGACGTGTTCCAGATTTGCGGATATTGATCGCAGGGAAGATACGCTTCTCGGCAGCGCGTCTTTCCAGGTTCAATTCTGAGTTACCGGTTCCCTTGAACTCTTCGAAAATGACTTCGTCCATCTTTGAACCGGTATCAACCAACGCGGTCGCGATGATTGAAAGACTGCCACCTTCTTCGATATTTCGAGCGGCACCAAAGAAGCGCTTTGGACGCTCAAGTGCGTGAGCATCGACACCACCAGTTAATACCTTGCCTGATGAAGGTTGCACCGTGTTGTAAGCTCGTGCGAGTCGCGTGATCGAATCAAGCAAGATGATCACATCGCGCTTGTGCTCTGTCAGGCGCTTCGCCTTTTCAATGACCATTTCAGCAACCTGAACATGTCGAGCTGGTGGCTCATCGAACGTTGATGCCACAACTTCACCGCGGACAGTTCGTTGCATCTCGGTTACTTCTTCTGGACGTTCGTCGATGAGAAGAACGATCAGATAACATTCTGGATTGTTACGCACGATGCTATTGGCGATGTTTTGCAGCATGAGCGTTTTACCTGCTTTAGGAGGTGAAACGATCAATGCACGCTGACCTTTACCAATTGGGCAAACCAAATCAATGATTCGCGCCGTTAAATCTTCGGTCGAGCCATTACCTTGTTCCATCGTGAGACGTTCCTGAGGGAACAGAGGCGTTAAGTTCTCGAATAAAATTTTGTTCTTTGCATTCTCTGGTTTGTCGAAGTTGATCTCATCAACTTTCAACAGCGCGAAGTAACGCTCGCTATCCTTGGGTGGGCGAATCTTGCCTGCAATGGAGTCGCCTTTGCGGAGGTTGAAACGTCGAATTTGGCTTGGAGAGACGTAAATGTCATCAGGACCTGCAAGGTAGCTTGAATCAGCAGATCGAAGGAATCCGAAGCCGTCCGATAAAATTTCTAGGACGCCATCACCGTAAATGTCTTCCCCGCTTTTCGCATGTGCTTTCAGGATAGAAAAAATGACGTCCTGTTTGCGGGACCGTGCGAGGTTTTCGAGGTTCATGCTCTCCGCAATCTCAAGGAGCTGCGGCATTGATTTTTTCTTAAGTTCTGTGAGGTTCATGTGTTCTCTGAATCACCCGGGCACGGACCACGGGCGGTATTTGGGTTGGTAAATATGTGTTTTCTGAAATAAAAAAGGGAGTTGTGGAGGGCATCCACACCGAAAGCTTAGGCGCTTTCGGTGTGCTCGTCTAGTCTTTTAGATGTTTGAATCAAGAAATGCTGCGAGCTGGCTTTTAGACAGCGCACCAACCTTTGTTGCTTCGGGTTCACCATTCTTAAACAAGATGAGTGTCGGAATGCCGCGAATATTAAATTTTTCAGTCGCCTCGCGGTGATCGTCCACGTTAAGTTTTGCGATCGTTAAACGCCCTGCGTATTCGGTAGCAAGTTCTTCTAAGACAGGCGCAATCATTTTACATGGACCGCACCATTCGGCCCAGAAGTCCACCAATACAGGCGTTTGCGCATCTTTGATCACTGAATCAAAGTTGTCATTTGTCAGAGTTGTAATTTGGTCGCTCATTATATCCTCGTTATGTTTCTTGTCTTAAGCAGTGAGGTTTTCGGCCGCGTCGATCGCGGAGTATGTAAGTATACAGTCTGCACCGGCGCGCACCATTGATTCGAGACTTTCCATCATGACGGCCTTGCCGTCAATCCATCCGTTCTGATGCGCAGCCTGAATCATCGCGTATTCGCCACTGACTTGATATACAGCAACTGGGACTTTAAAGGTCGTTTTAATACGTTGAACGATATCGAGATACGGCAGTCCTGGTTTAATCATCACAATGTCTGCACCCTCATAGAGGTCTTCTGCGACCTCATGGAGCGCTTCGTCACTATTGGATGGATCCATTTGATAGGTCCGTTTATCTTTTTTGCCTAGATTCGCGCTTGATCCAACAGCATCTCTGAACGGGCCATAGAACGCACTCGCATACTTTGCAGAGTAGGCAAGAATACGGGTATGGATATGATCTTCGTCTTCGAGTGCGTCACGAATCAGTCCGATTCTGCCGTCCATCATGTCACTGGGCGCCACAATGTCAGCACCCGCCTCAGCATGAGACAGTGCTTGCTGAACCAAAACGTCGCACGTTTCATCGTTTAAGACATAACCGGATGCATCAATTAAGCCGTCTTGTCCGTGTGTTGTGTAGGGATCGAGTGCAACGTCTGTAATGACGCCGAGATCAGGAAGTTCGGATTTGAGTGCTCGAACTGCACGCTGCACCAAACCGTCAGGATTATACGCTTCGCGACCATCTTCGGTTTTGTTGTCACGAACAACAGGAAATAGTGCGACGGCTGGAATACCCAAAGTGTGTGCTCGTTCGGCTTGTTTGAGCATCAAATCGATCGACAACCGATCAACGCCAGGCATTGAGTTCACAGATTCTCTTTCGTTGTGCCCATCGAGAACGAACATCGGATAAATCAAATGTGATGTTGTGAGCGTATTCTCCCGCACAAGCGCCCGAGAAAACGCGTCGCGTCGATTGCGGCGCAGCCGCCGCGTTGGATAGCCGACAGGAAAAATTTCCGTCATCGTGGACCTCTTTGGATGAAATCTATTGAGATGCCCATAGGGTATCTGAATTACTATGGAGTTTCGCGTCTTTCGGCGAAGCGGTATTGGAAACTTGATTGGAATCAGCGTGAAACGAATCGGATGGGTTGTCGGTGCGGTTGGCTTCGGTCTCGTGATCTGGTTCGGTAGCGGTTCATTGCGAACTGACGAGCTTCTAGCGCGATATTCGGAATTTAAAGTCATGCTTCAAGATGACTATTCATTGTCTCTTGTTGTCTTCTTCCTTACCTACGTGCTGGCGGTTAGTTTGTCCTTGCCGATTGCATCATTATTGACGCTGATGGGCGCGGCGCTTTTTGGGTGGATTGCTTTACCGATCATCGTGTTGAGTGCAACGACCGGTGCAATGATTGTTTTTCTACTGGCTTCGACGTTTGCACGCCAGTTGTTTACAAAGCGTGCCGGAGGTGTGGTTGAAACAGTGCAAGAGACCTTCCACAAGAGCCCTATACGCTGGCTACTGACTATGCGGTTTATTCCATTTTTTCCGTTTTGGTTAGTGAACATCATTCCAGCGCTATTAGAGATGAGGCTTCGTGACTTCGCGCTCGCGACAGCGGTTGGCATCATCCCGGGTACTGCTATTTATGTGGGTGTTGGGAAGGGTCTGGATACTGTGTTGGAGCGAGGATTGAGTCCGCAGTGGAATTTAGCTGAGCATCCCGAAGTCTGGTTGCCCTTGGTTTTGCTTGGTGCGTTTTCTGCGGCATCAGCTGTCATTTCAAATCGTTATAAAGAAGAGGTTCATTGATGAATTTTCGACTGATGGTTGCACTTGTGTTGCTTGCCGGTATCCAGACCGGCCAAGCAGCTGATTGGCAGACTGTAGAAGCCGATGCGAAGGGTCAGACAGTATATTTTTATGCATGGGGTGGTTCGTCAACGATTAACCAATACATCGCGCGTTGGGCGCAAATCGCCGAAGAACGCCACGATGTCAAAGTCGAGCACGTTAAAGTTGACGATATCTCTGTGGCAATCCAAGGCATACAAACGGCAAAACGTGTCGGTCGATCAGATCAAGGCTCAGTCGATGTCATGTGGATCAATGGAGAGAACTTTGCTCGGATGAAGCGCGATGGACTCTTGGGAGCTCCGTTTGTTACCGATCTTCCATCATCGAGAGCGATCAATCTTGACGATCCGACCATTGCCGCTGATTTTTCGGTTCCGACAGATGGACTAGAAGCTCCATGGGGTCGTGCTCAACTGGTATTTATTTACGATCAATCGCGCCTTTCTCAGCCACCGAAGTCGATGGATGCATTACTGGACTATGCGAAAAATAATCCTGGGCGCGTGACCTATCCTGAGCCACCCAATTTTCACGGAACGACATTTCTAAAACAGGTTCTGTGGGAGACGACCGAGCAGCAAGATTGGTTAAAGGAACCCTATTCGCAAGAGCGATTTAAGCGAGTGACCGCTCCCATGTGGGCATACCTTGATGCCTTACATCCGTATTTGTGGCGTGGAGGCAAGGAGTTTCCTGACTCGGCAGAAGTGATGATGGATTTGTTCGCCGATGGCATTTTGGATATTGCACTGAGCTTCAATCCGAATGACGCGTCACAACGGATTCTTGACGGTCGGTTTGCACCATCAGTTAGAACGTATATTCATAATACGGGTACTGTTGGAAACACACATTTTTTGGCGATTCCGTTTAATGCCGATGCGCGTGCAGGGGCCTTGGTTTGGATCAATCTTCTTTTAAGTTCAGAAGCGCAGGCTGAGAAAGCAGATCCAACGGTTTGGGGTGATCCGACGGTGATCGATCTGTCTCGATTAGACTCCAAAGGCCGAGAACTTTTCGACTCTCTCGATTTAGGCCCGGCAACTTTATCGGTGGCGGATCGTGGTATTCCTTTGTCGGAACCGCACGCAAGTTGGGTTGAGCCACTAGAGCGTGCATGGAAAGAGCGCTACTTTGGGAAGGCTCGGTGAACTGGATTGAACGATTTTTCGTTCTTATTCTGATTCTTCCCATCATTGGGTTATTGGATGATGCACTCGGCCGTTATTCAGGTATTTCTTGGACTCGGGGTCTCGAGCGTTTGTGGAGTGAGCCTGCTCTGATTGATTCGCTCATACTTTCTCTATGGGTTGCGAGTGCCTCGCTTATTATCTCTTTATTCATCGCGCGTGCTATGTCTGCCAAAACTCTTCAGGTGAGTGATTCCGGGGTGTGGCGAAGTGTATTGCTTGCGATGCCACACAGTGCGCTTGCGGTCGGTTTATTGTTGGCTCTGTCCGCTGGAGGCGTTGGTTGGCGATGGATCTCCGTGTTTTTTGAGCTTCCACTCGACCAGCAATACTTATTCCCGAGAGATCCATGGGGGATGGGTACGATCTTGTCACTTGTGATCAAAGAAAGTGCATTTTTAATTGCCATTGCGATACCGATCACCAAAAGGCTTCCGCTACGTTCTTATCAGGTGATAGCTCGGCAAGCCGGTTTGACTCAAATCCAATGCCATCATCAACTCATCTGGCCTCAGGTCATACGCTTGATGTGGCCGGCGATTTTTGTGGTGTTCGTTTTTGGACTGACCAATCTCGAAGTCAGTCTGATTCTGGGCCCAGATCAGCCACAGCTGATCGGTGTTCGCTTATTTCAGTTGCTGACTGATCCCAATGCACTAAATCGACAGGCAGGCGCGCTTGGTTTACTCATCCTATTGGTCTTGCTTGTGGGAGTTTGGGGCGTATTTCATCGATTGACTCGTCCATGCGTTAAAGATCGACTACCTGATGTGATGGCTTTGACGGACGGGGTAACCGTGTTGCGCTGGACTCTCATTACCGCGACTTGGTTATCGATTGTGAGTTTGCTGATTTGGGCTGTGACGTTGCGATGGAGCGTTTTGGAGCCGTTGCCTTATGTTTCATTGAGTGCTTTGACAAGCCTAGAGAGTTTGAAGTCTCCATTCTGGACGTCTCTATTGATAGGACTTACTACGAGCGTAATCGCCATTGTTTTGGCTGTGTGCATTCTTGAGTACTTGGTGTCAAAAGGGCAGAAGCGCTTGCATTGGATTTGGTGGGCATTTCTTTGGTTGCCGGCACTTCCGATGGCATCGGGGTTGCTTGCGTGGATTTACTTTTTTGGGGGAAGCCCTGGTCTTTGGCCGGTGATCTTAGGTCATACATTAATCGCGCTTCCGTATGTGATGATTGTAGTGAGTGATAGTTGGTTCGATCGCGATTGGCGTCATGAGGTGCTTTTAAAACAAGCCGGCTTGACTGTGTGGCAGCAGATTCTATTGATTTGGATGCCACGACACAGCCGATTATTGGTCTTGGCGTTCGCGCTCGCTTTTGCTGTGAGTTGTGCTCTGTATACCCAAACGATCCTGCTAGGTGGTGGTCGTATCGAAACACTCATGACGGAGCTAATGGTCACTGTCGGTGGTGAGCGGAGGCCAGCTGCTGTGACAGGATTGGTTAATGTACTGTTACCACTGATTGCTTTCGGGCTTGCTCTCTGGGTTAACCGTATTTCGTGGCGCCATCGCGTTGGGATGCAAGGGGATGGGTATGCTGATTTTCGATGAAGTCTCAGTGATCCGCGCTGGTCGACAACTGTTTAAGCCATTTTCCTTCGCACTAGGGTCTGGAGAGATAATGACGTTGCAGGGTGAGTCAGGTCTTGGCAAATCCACACTGCTGCATGCGCTGATTGATCAGGAGCCTGGAGTCGAGATATCCGGTCAAATCACCTTTGATGGCCGCCCAATGGATCCTTCAACTCGGCTGAGTGCCGAGTCGCAGACCGTTTTTCAGGAGCCGTTACTCTTTCCTCATCTATCTATTGGCGCAAACATCGAGCTGTCGATGCATCAATTGAAAGACGCATCTCATCGAGACCGGGTTAATCAATTATTGAACCAAATTGGCCTGAGTGGGATGGCTGCGCAGGATCCATTTCAATTATCGCGAGGGCAGATGATGCGTGTCGCTGTCGCTCGCGCTCTCGCACCACATCCTCGGATCGTATTACTTGATGAACCCTTGAGTGCACTTGATTCAGAGACGCGCGAGCAGGTGAAACATCTGATTTTTGAACAAGTAAGACATGATGGTGCTTATGGCATTTTGGTAACGCATCATCCAGAAGATCGCCCACCAGGAGGAGACATGGTGTGTTTGACGCGCTGATTGTTAAGCATCTGAAAGCACCTCTGAGATCTGCTGCGCGCCCACTATCTCAAGCAGGGATTACAGCGACACAATTGACCTTAGCTGGTGCGTTAAGTGGGCTTTTGGCAGCAGTCGCAATCATGTCAGATGCCTTAATGATTGCTGTGATTTTATTTGGCATGAACCGTTTATTGGATGGATTAGATGGAGCCTTAGCGCGCATCCATGGTCCAACGGAACGGGGTGCTTTTCTCGACATCACCTGTGATTTTTTGGTGTATAGCGCGATACCTTTCGCGTTCGCAGTTCGTGATCCGAGCGTTGGTTTGGCTGCTGCTTTTTTATTATTTAGTTTTGTTGGAACTGGCTCGAGTTTTCTTGCGTTCTCCATTTTTGCGGCTCGGCATGGCTTGGAGAACCAGGCGCTCAAAGATAAATCGATCTATTACTTACAGGGTCTGACCGAAGGCTTTGAAACCACGATAGTTTTGCTATTAATGTGCCTCGTTCCTGAATGGTTTGAGTGGCTAGCTTGGGGGTTCGGTGCGTTGTGTTTAATTACCACTGCCACCCGGATTATCGAGGGAAATCGAGTCTTACGTGGCATTTCGACCCCAGAGCCTGATAGGCTCTCGGAAACTAACTAAGGAGTATGTATGAAATCATTGTTTCGGGGCGCTCTAATCGCGTCTTTGCTTGCGACTCCGGCGCTTGCGAATGAACCCTCAACAGATTTAGAAAAATTAAGCTATAGCCTTGGGATCATTCTCGGCGAGCGTATTCAAAATGATTTTGGTGATCTCGATCCACAATTCGTTCTTGAGGGATTGAAGGACTCAAAAGATCCAAAGAATTGGAAGCTGGACCGTCCAGCAATCAATAAAGCAGTCCAAGACGCGCAGACTAAAGTTCGCGCTGAACAGCAACGACAGGTAGAAGCAATGGCGGAAGCAAATCTCAAATCAGGTGAAGCCTTTTTGGCTGATAATGCGAAAAAAGATGGCGTGACTGTGACCGCATCAGGACTTCAGTACAAAGTGTTGGCTGAAGGCTCTGGAGATTCACCAAAGGCGACCGACACTGTCAAAGTACATTATGAAGGGCGCCTGATTTCAGGTGACGTATTTGATAGCTCAATCGCGCGCGGCGAGCCAGTGAGCTTCCCATTGAATGGTGTGATTCCTGGTTGGTCTGAAGGCGTTCAGTTAATGAAGGTTGGATCAAAATTCCAGTTCACGATTCCATCAGCACTTGCTTATGGCCCTGCTGGTACAGGACCTATCCCGCCAAACTCAGTGCTTGTCTTTGACGTTGAGTTATTGGAAATCAATCCAGCAAATTAATTAAGGCTGATTGATATAAGCGTCAACGAAGGCATCGAAAGAGCCTTCGTTTGATGCTGCAATTCGTTCTTCGGCCTTAAGGCTCTCGCTCGCTTCTTGTTGCATAATCTCTAGCCTGTCTCCTGTCGGAGCGACGGTCTGCCAACTGTCGTGGTGCTGATTCGCTCGAGCCAAGCCAAATTCTAAATGCCCCTCTTGCAGAACTGCTTGTTCGATCTCATCGGATAGCAGAGGACAGGTTCCCTCGAGTCGTAATCGTGCGTCATCCAATGCATCCGTGAAGCTTTCTGTTTGAAAGGCTGAGTTGAGTGCTTCTGCCACAGGGTCCAGTGATCCCAGAAACTCAAGGCCTGCTTGCTTGAATGTTGATTGGTCATCAAAGCGCTGGTCCAGACGTCTGCCTGCCCAACTGGCGCGTGCATTGATCCCATTGATAGCCACACATTCTTCTGGTGAGTTCAGAGGACTGTCCGCCAAGGCTGATGCTGTCATCAATAATGTGATGAGAGATGCTTCGTGCTCTGAGATGCCATTTCTCGCAAAAGGATTGAGATCAATTGCACGGACTTCTAAGTATTCGACTCCACGATTAATGAGCGCGCGCACAGGGCGCTCACCCGATTGCTGAACACGTTTCGGCCGAATACTTGAGTAATACTCATTTTCAATCTGCAAAACGGCGGTATTGAGCTGTTTAAACCCTTGGTCGTCTTTGAGCCCTAAGCCCTCGTAGGTTGGCCAAGGATGGTGAACTGCTTTAGACAATGTGTTGCAGTAAGTATCTAAGTGATTGAAGCAAATATTGATCGATTCTTGTGCAGCAGACTGATATCCAAGATCGCTCATGCGAAGGCTCGTTGCGCCTTCGGCAAGCCGTGTGCGACCCGACACTTTAAATCGGTCGGTAGCGAGCAAACGGAAACTCTCATCAACCGATGGGCTCGATCCGGTCAGGAGCATGATGAGCCATTGGATGCGGCGAAAATTGCGAATGGTCTGAAAGTAACCGTTGTCACGGATTAGACGGCTATCTGTACCATCAGGATGGCCATCGAGAGCGGCTTTCCACGACCAGAAGTCATCGCTGAAAGAGAGATTGAAGTGTACGCCTGCAATGGTTTGCATTTGTCGACCATAACGAAAACCGAGTCCTCGACGGTAGACTGTTTTCAGCCGCCCTATGTGGGATTCTCCGTAGTACGCTAGAGGAATATCAGCGTCTGAGTCTGGTAACTGGCAGGGCATTGATAGTGGCCAGATACGCTCGTTTCCGAGAACGGTGCTAGCAAAAGCATGGAGCTCTTCAAGTTCTTGGATAGCTGCTTGTGGCGATGCATGTGTTCCGGTCACAAACTCCAATAATGCTTCAGAATAATCAGTCGTGATGTGAGGATGAGTGAGTGCAGAGCCAAGCGCCTTTGGGTGCGCTGTTTGCGCAATTTTGCCGGTATCTCGATCGACACGGAGACCCTCTTTCTCGAGCCCAAATCGCATCCCACGAAGATGTTGGCTTAAAGCCTCTAAATGAGATTCTTGAAAAATATGTGAAGAAATAGTCGGTAGTTTTAGTTGCACTCAATTTCCAAGGCTTTTAGCCATCGCTCTGGGTCGTTGGTCCGCTGTAATTCGTCCTTGATAGCCTGGATCAATTGTGACTCGTTTGTCGTGTAATCGCTTGACTCTGGCCAGCGATCTTTAGGGTGCCATGGTCCAGCCGTTTCTGATTGACCAGCCGGAACAGATAAACCGAGGGATCCAAACGGTTCCCAATCGGTGCAGTAATACATACCCGTAATGACAGCACTTTCTTCTGACGCTGACAGTGGATCACCTTTACCTGCTTGTCCGCCATGCCATCCGGCATTAACGAGGAAGCAGCGGGTGTCATGTGCTTCAAGAAGATCTTCTAAAATGAATACGTAGTCATCGAGATTCCGCGGTAATAACGTATCCATAAACCCTGGCGTGAATCGGATATCGATTTCAGCTTGGCGCTCTTCTAGGGGTCCGAGGTGATTGCCATAGCCTAAGATGAACCATGCTAGACATTGTTCTCGAGTGATTTTCGCCAGTGGAGGTAGTACGCCAAGAGGGTCTGTGGTCAGAATGACAAGTTGGCTTGGGCCCCGTGTATCAGACTCTTGGGTCGCATTGAGGCGCGTCAGAGGAACAACTAAATGCGTGGGAGTGCGAACGTCTGAGTCGGTCTCTGGATCCGTGAGAAGTGGCTCACGATCGTTACTGAGTGCTAAGTTTTCCGCGATCGTCCCGAACCGTAAAGCCTCATCGAGGCTGATTGGTAAATTGTGATCAAGGTGAAGTCTGCAGCCATCGGCGAGGCGATGTAATCCCTCATTCGACCAAGAGAGGCCTCGGTCACCGATAAGCTGCCCGCAGCGCAATGCCCATGTTGTCTTTTGCGTCCCAGCAGGGCCGAGAAATAACGTAATCTCTCCGTCACCCTGGGCAGCTGCTCCATGCAACGGTAACGTATCCTTTTCAGGCAACAAAAGACCTAAGAGTGTTAGAAGCGTACGACGCATTTCTCCAGTGGTGAGATCTCCGCCCATTAAAATCCGACGTTTGCCCACGTGAATTAAAATCACGCCACCGCCATCGCTCAAAATTTCTGCGTCACCAAAGCTTTCGATCGGCGCCCAAATTAATTTCCATTCCGGTTTTTCGCGCGGATTGAACTCAACTGGGATATGACACAAGTGATGACAACTCATCGCGTGCCAGGCGCTTAAGGTTGTGATTTCGAGTGGTACTGCGATGTCTGCATCGACACCCATATGGGCATGAATCCTGTAGCGATCGCGCTCAACAACATCATATTTGACCCGCTGCCAAATTGATTTGAAAACACCGCTATCAAGCAAGTGGAATTGAGCATCCGCGCGTATGACATCGCTGACTGAGGGTTCATTCACGATGAATCGTTGAATTTCCGTGTTGCGTTCGGTTGATACAACCAAAGCGCCTTTGGCGGACAGTTGACCCTCGCTTAAAGCGAGCGCGTGTTCAACGAGTTCGGCTAAGGTAAGGTCGTCGAAACGACTCGACCCATCGGTTTTCATTGTAACGTGTCAGACCCCGGTGGCTGATCAGAGAGTAGCCATTCTAAGTCAGCCTGATCATATTGGTATACCTGTCCGCAAAAATGGCAATCAACAGTCAGTGAAGGTTGTTCAGCAAACAGTTGTTTTACTTCTATTTCACCAAGTGCCCTGATGGCTCGAGCAGATCGCTCTTTTGAACAAGAGCAGCCGAATTCAATGTTCCAAGGATCGAAACTTCGAGGGCTGAGCTCATGAAACAGCTTGTAGATCATAAGTGGACCGGCCTCTTTTGCGAGCTCCTCGTCAGTAATTGTATCTGCGAGTGTTGAGAGTGTTTCCCAGTTTGAGTTCCCAATCAGCGTTTGCCCGCCCTCTTCTGGAATGCGTTGGATCAGTAATCCGCCGACTGTCGCCCGATTACTCGCTAACCACAATTTGGTATCGAGCTGTTCAGAATTCTCAAAATAGTGATTGATACATCCCGAGATTGAACCTGATTCCAGAGGTACGATGCCCTGATACCGTTCACCTTGTCTGGGATCCACTGTCACAGCCAAGTAGCCTGTTCCAATGAGATCCTCAAAGGTGGTTGCGTCACCAATATCATTCCACTGAGCGGTTGACCGAATACGGCCTTCCGAAGAGCACTCTGCAACCATCATCGTGACGGGTCCAGAGGCCTTAATTTGAAGAATCATTTCGCCATCAAATTTGAGCATATGGGACAAAATGCATGCTGCAGCAACGAGTTCCTCGCATAATGTTTTGACGGCTAAGGGCATCTTTTGATGATCAAGCATGTCGTTCTTGGTTTTGCCAAGGCGCACGGTCATCAGTCGAGCATCTGGTGCCTCGTCACAGATGTAGCGACGGACTGCATCGTCGTCAGCTTTTAGGTCAGTCATTAAAAATTCCCTTTAGCTTTGTCATTTGGCGACGTTCTCGTTTATTTGGGCGATGATCCGCTGGCTGGAATCCCGCTCGGGAAAAGCGATTTAAATCTCGTTCTGTCTCGCGCTTCACAATTGATTCTGCAGTTTCTTCGTAGAGGAGTTGTGCTTCAGATGCTGGGCGCCGATCTTCGCGTACATCTCGAACGATAACGACCATATCGGTTTGCCCTCGCGAAATTTCAATTTCGATTCCAGGTGTCACCACCTTCGATGGCTTTGCTTTGACGCCATTGATATGAATTTTTCCGCCATCAATTGCATCGCGCGCGAGCCCACGGGTTTTAAAAAAGCGTGCTGCCCAGAGCCACTTATCAAGCCGGACTCCTCCACTCATTGTTGCCCTAAAGCCTCTAACCCAGGTAATAGCACGTCAAAGTCATCAATACCCTGCTTCCAGGTCGTGCGTGGCGGTTCAGATAAATTCGGATGCCGGATTTCGATAATTTCCCTGACGCCAGCGCGATCGGCGGCCTCGAGAACCTTTGGGGAATCATCCATAAACACCGCACGTTTTGGGTCGATTGAGTATTCCTCAAATAGAGCCGTCCAAAAATCTGGGTGTTCTTTTGCGACGCCATACTGATGGCTTGAAACGATGCCATCGACCAATGCTTCTAACGGGACGACATCGAGCTTTAGTTGGATCACGTCGGGGTGCGCATTGGTGGCAATTAAAGTTCTCAGTGGCAGAGGTTGTAGTGCCTCTAAAAACCGCTTCGCATGGGGTCTAAAGCGAATAAGGTGGGCGAGCTGTTTCTTCGCTTCAATGAGATCAATACCGAAAAATTGAGCCCAGTAGTCTGTGCAGTACCAAGCAAGCGTTCCCTCGTGCTTTTTTAACTCTCTTTGAAACCGATCACGAATCTCTTCTTCTGATTCGCCTGTCAGTCCTGCGACAATTGAGTGAACATTTTTTAACCAAAAGGTTGCGTCGTAATGCAGATCGAGGAGAGTGCCGTCCATATCAAGTAAGACGTCATCGATCGATTGCCAATTCATGTTAAAGGGCATGGGGCGCCTCTTTTGATAAGCCGAATAATTGAATGACTGCCTGATAGATACGAGCGATATCATCGAGTCCGGCGTAGCGTCCACTTGGACCCCCATGTCCTGCGTTTAATTCGGTGTACAACAGAAATGGTCCTCCCTCGGCGATTGCTTGCAGATTATGAATCCATCGCGCAGGCTCCCAATACGTAACACGTGGATCGGTCAGCCCAGCAGTTGCCAGAATACAAGGGTATGGTCTCTTTTCGACCATCAATGTTGGTGAGAAATGATGCAAGCGACGTTTGGCATCCGCTGATTCAATCGGGTTACCCCACTCAGGCCACTCGGGTGGTGTCAGTGGTAATTCAGCGTCGAGCATTGTTTCAAGTACATCGACAAAGGGAACATCTGCGATCACCCCTTTGAATAGTTCCGGACGGCGCATGACCGTTGTACCCACTAATAACCCTCCGGCACTCCCTCCATGCAGGATGATGTTACCTGCAGACGTCCAGCCTTCCCGAATCAATGTTTCTGCAGCACCAATGAAATCATCAAAGGATTTATCTTTATCCGCCATTCGGCCAGAGCGATACCACTGATATCCATTTTCCATTCCACCACGTACGTGTGCAGTGACGTGGATGACGCCTCGAGTCAAAAGAGTACGTCTGCTTGCACTAAAGCCAGGCGTTAAACTCATGCCATAGGCTCCATAGCCTGTGAGAAGCACTGGACTCTGGGGGTTTGGCGTGATGTCTTTGTGATGGACAATCGTGAGCGGAATTTTTTGGCCATCGCCCGAGATGCCATATGAGCGCTGAACGATGTAATTGGATTCAGTATGGCCATTGGGTGGAGCGGATACTTTTAGTTGCTTAAAGTCGCCTGTGGTGAGATCAATTTCACGCACCTCTGGAGGCATTGCTGGTGTTGAAATACGCATCCGTATGGTATCGCGGCTAAATCCGGGTAGCGGATCGAGGTGTGCATCATGAATTGACGTCGACAAATGAAGTTCTTGTCTGATTTCGAACGTTGAAGGATTTGGTTCAACGATGAGATACCGGCCACATCCCTCTTCTGAGTATTCAATCACCCAGTGCTTCGCGAGCACCTCATAATCGCTAAACAAAGCGCCTGCTTTGGGCACCCAAAGGGTCTCCCAATGTTCTGGGTTACTTCGGATCTCTGAGGTTGGGAGGGGCGCTCGATATAGCGCAAAGTCTTCATGCTCATGGTTGCCCCGAATGATCAGATAGGGGTCGACATGCTCAAGTTCGTATTCAAGACCTTCGATCCAATCGGTCACAGCGATAGGGGATAGATTGTCGAGGTCTGCCGGTAACAAAAAGCTTTGGTTTGTTTGATGATCGTGGATGTCGATCGTGATCCAGGCATCAGAGCTCGTTTTACCGAGACCAATAAAGCGGCCCGGATGTTCTAATTGATAGACCAGTTGATCATCTCTTTGCTCAGTCCCGATCGTGTGGCACCAGACCGTACTTGGACGTTGGTTTTCATCAAGGCGTGTGTAGAGCAGTTTGCGGCTGTCGGTGCTCCACTCAAAATCACCACGGCAATCAGTGAGCGGTGTTTCGATTGGTTCTTGTGAGCCTGCCTGAAAGAGGGTCAATGTATAGCGTTCAGAGCCCTGTCGATCTTCAGTGACAGCAAATAGCTCGTGATTTGGGGAGTGATCAGCGGCGCCGATATCATAGTAAGGATGGTTGGCTGCTCGTTCATCGCCGCACAGTAAAATCTCGAGATCATTTGTTGCTTTCTGTCTTAAGAAATCTGGATGCTCGGCGCCTTCGACAAAGCGTTGCCAGTATGTATAGTCTCCATCTTCGACGGGGACTGAATCGTCGCGATCACGAATTGTGGCTTTCAGTTCATCGATGATCCACTGGCGTGAGTTGGGCCCGCCAAGCCATGATTCAGCGGTTTGATTCTGAACTTCGAGAAAGCTTCGAATCTCGCTCGGAAGTGATTCTGGCTCTTCCAGAACCTCCTGCCAGTTTTCGGCTTTGAGCCACGCATTGTCTTTCGTTGGGGTTTGCATGGGCGTAGTGTACGCTAGCCGGTCTTTATTGTGAGGACTTATGGCAGTCGCTGATTGGATTCGTATTGCGATCCTCTCACTTGTGTGGGGCGGATCGTTTTTCTTTGTGGAAGTCATGCTTCAGGCGATGCCGCCAATGACCAGCGTGCTTGGTCGTTTAATTGTTGGCTTATTTGGACTGATTCTATTATTAAAGATCTTGGGGCATTCCTTGAAGCCACTTTTTCAGCAGTGGCGCCCATTTGCTTTTATTGGACTGATCAATAACGCAGTGCCCTTTAGCTTGATCAGTTTCGGTCAGACTGAAATCACAGGCTCGTTGGCATCAATTATTAACGCATCGACACCAATCATGACTGCTTTAGTGGCCCATCAGCTCACGACCGATGAGCGTCTTTCATTGCATAAAGCATTGGGAATCGGATTTGGATTTTGTGGTGTTTTAGTTTTGTTTGGGCCTGCGGCATTCGATGGAGGCACCTCAATGATAGGAATGGCTGCCGGCTTAAGCGCGACAATTTGCTATGCCTTTGGCTCAGTGTATTCGAAGCGATTAAAAGCCAATCCGCCAATGTTGAATGCGACGGGCCAGGTTTTTTATGGGACTCTTTGGATGTTTCCAGTCGTCATGGTGATCGATCAGCCGTGGATGCTTCCGATGCCTGGATTGGGCCCTTGGTTGGCGATGATCGGTATTGGATTGTTGTCAACGACGCTCGCTTTTTTTATCTATTTTCGCGTGTTGCAGACCGCCGGCGCGAGCAATGTCGTGCTGGTCACTTTTTTAGTTCCCGTCAGTGCCTCAGGGTTGGGTATCGCCTTTCTGGGTGAGCAGCTTGAGCTTCAGCACATTATTGCGTATCTACTGATTGCTTCTGGGCTCGCTGTGATTGATGGGCGAATACTTGCAAAACTGAATCAATTGAGACTAAAGTCGCATCCGTAGAGTGAGTAATCGTTAAACGGAGTTTCGATGAATAAAGCACTTATAGCCTTGTGCTTCCTCGCCTCGTCTTTGTCGTTTGCTGAGACAGAAAAAGCAACTTTCGGTGGCGGTTGCTTTTGGTGTTTGGAACCGCCCTTTGAATCTATCCATGGCGTGAGTTCTGTCGTATCAGGGTATGCAGGTGGATCAGTTCCTAATCCAACTTATGCTCAAGTGACCTCAGGTCAAACCGGCCATATTGAAGTGGTCGAGGTGACCTTTGATCCACGTATCGTTGATTACCAAACGCTATTGAATACTTTTTGGCGACAAGTTGATCCAACTGACGCTGGTGGGCAGTTTGTTGATCGTGGCTCCCAGTACCGAACCGTTATTTTTACGCATTCAGAGTCGCAGCGTGCGCTCGCCGTTGAATCGAAAGACCGTCTGAATTCCGCGCAGATTTTTGATGCGCCAATCGTCACCGAGATTTTGCCTGCGCCAACGTTTTATGAGGCTGAGGATTATCACCAGGACTATTACAAAACCAATGCACTGCAGTACAAGTTTTACCGTTATCGTTCGGGGCGGGATCAGTTTTTAGACCGTGTGTGGGCGAAACATCAAGACTTCCAGATCTTTGGTAATGGGGGTTTGAAAGAGAGCACGTATAGAAAGCCAAGCATCGAAGAAATTCGCGCACGATTGACGCCGCTTCAGTATCAAGTGACACAGGAAGATGGCACAGAGCCGCCTTTCCAAAATGCTTTTTGGGATCAGAAAGCTGATGGCATATATGTTGATGTTGTGAGTGGTGAGCCATTGTTTAGCTCGTTGCACAAATATGATTCGGGAACTGGTTGGCCTTCTTTTTGGCAACCGATTGAGCCACAACATATTGTTGAGAAAGATGACACTAAGCTTTGGATGAAGCGCATTGAGGTACGGTCGAAATTTGGTGATTCACACCTTGGCCATGTATTTCCGGATGGTCCCGCGCCGACTGGTTTGCGTTATTGCATCAATTCCGCGGCCCTCGAATTCATCCCTGTCTCGCAACTTCAGGCACGCGGGTATGAAAAATATTTAACGCAATTCGAGAATGCATTGAATCAGTGATTGAAAGGATCAAAAACGGTCCTATCATCGATGTACTGACATATAACAATGAGGATGCCCCATGCCAGTCACTATCTCTCACCGTGGCGATATGATC